>NZ_JALBWT010000006.1:0-208579 GCF_023845525.1 Sinobaca sp. H24 | reverse complement strand
TTGGAGGAAGGAAGCGCAGATGAAAGCTATGGCATTCATGTAGCAAAGCTGGCGGATCTGCCGGATCCCCTTTTAAGCAGGGCAGGAAAGCTGTTAAAACAGCTGGAACAAAAAGATAGCAAAAACGAAACGGCGGAACAGTCGTCCTTAAAAGAAGCGGCACCTGCTAAAGAGGAGCCGACCCAGCTCACCCTGTTTCAGGAAGAAGAACTGGCAGCAGCCGCAAAAACAAAGAACGGGAAACTTCATCCTATTTTGGATGACATTCGTAAGACAGATGTGCTGCATTTATCACCGATGGAGGCGCTTGAGAAGCTGTACCGGATGCAGCAGAGACTCCGCTGATGACGAAAGGAGAAAATAATGTCTAAAATTACGAAGCTCCCGGACGACTTATCCAACAAGATTGCAGCAGGGGAAGTGGTGGAGCGTCCAAGTTCAGTTGTTAAAGAATTAGTGGAAAATGCGATTGATGCGGGAAGCGGCAGAATTCAGGTGGATCTGGAAGAAGGGGGCCTGTCTTTAATACGTGTAGTTGATAACGGAAGCGGGATGGACCGGGAAGATGCCGATCTTGCTTTTTACCGGCATGCAACGAGTAAAATTGCCTCCGAGAAAGATTTGTTTGATATTCATACACTTGGGTTCCGGGGAGAGGCGCTGCCGAGTATTGCCGCTGTGTCCCAGCTGGAAATGGAAACCGGCAACGGCCGTGACGCGGGAACGCTTCTTCGCTACCAGGGAGGAAAAAGGATTACACTAACTTCGTCCAAAAGCCGGAAAGGAACGGAAATAAGCGTCCGTGATTTATTTTTTAATACTCCGGCACGTCTTAAGTATATGAAAACCGTTCATACAGAAGTAGGCAAAGTGAGTGATATTATCAACCGGCTGGCGATGTCGCGTCCTGATATATCGTTCCGGCTGGCTCATAACGGGAAACAGATGCTTCATACAAATGGGGATGGCAGGCTTCTTACGGTGATTGCTTCTATTTATGGCAGACAGACAGCCAAGTCATTTCTGCCGATTCATCATGAATCAAATGATTATACCGTAACCGGCTACATCGCAAAACCGGAAATCAACCGCGCCTCCCGTCATTATATGTCTACCTTTTTGAATGAAAGGTTTATCCGCCATTTCCCGCTTACAAAAGCAATAGAGCAGGCGTATCATACGCTGCTTCCTATCGGCCGTCATCCAATGGCCGTGCTGCATATTAAGCTTAATCCTACGTTAATGGATGTTAATGTGCATCCATCGAAAATGGAAGTCCGTCTCAGTAAAGAAAAAGAAATGCTGGATGATGTAGAAAATACAATAAAGCAGGAACTGCAGCGATTATCTCTCATTCCGGAAGCCGATACGGGCCGGGCAAAACGCATGCAGTCAGAAGCGTTGGAGCTTCCGCTGCAGCAGAAAAAGCAGGAGGCGCCCCCAAAACCGTCCGAACCCGCGACCGTGGAGTTTCAGCAGGAGAAGACGGACTGGCAGCGTGCAGAGGCTGTAGCAGAACCGTGGCAGGAGGAGCCTTCTCCTAAGCCATCTTTCTCTCAGAATGAAACGCTGGAAGCACCGGAAGCACCGGAAGCATCGGAAGCAGCAGCGGTGCCCGAATCTTTAGAACCAACTGAAGCCTATCAGCACAGGGAACTGCTGGAGCTGGAGCCGATCGGTCAGCTGCACGGCACGTATTTGCTGACACAGAGCCGGGACGGCATGTATATAATCGATCAGCATGCCGCCCAGGAGCGGATATTTTATGAATTTTTCCGCGAAAAAATCGGCAGTGTAAACGATGAGATGCAGGATCTGCTTATTCCGATGACATTTGAAGTGACCAGCCAGGAAAAGCTGATTATTGCTAATTCCCAAAGGGAGCTGGAACAGGCTGGCGTTTTTCTGGAGGAGTTTGGGGAAAATACATTCCGTATCCGATCCCAGCCCACCTGGTTTCCGGCTCAGGAGGCGGAATCGGTGATTCGGGAGCTGCTGGAGCAGCTGCAGCAGGAAAAAAATATCAGTATTCACAAAGTCCGGGAAGAAGCAGCGATTTTGATGTCCTGCAAGGCAGCCATTAAAGCAAACCGGCACCTTCGAAAAGATGAGATAGCCGCCCTTATTGAAAAGCTCAGTTCGTGCAAGGAGCCTTATACGTGTCCGCACGGGCGTCCGATCGTCATCCACTTTTCATCATACGATATGGAAAAAATGTTTAAACGAGTCCAGTAAAAAAGCGCTATCATTTTTTCGGCTCCTCGGCTTATGTATGCTATAATAAAAGCAAATATTACATAGCGGGGGGAATCAGTTCATGTCAGCACTTGATGTAGTAGCTATTGGTGGTATTTCCTTTTTTATCATTGTCGTAAGTGTCATCATGGCGTATTATTTTTTGAAACGGTCACAGTCCGATAACTAAAAGCGCCGTTCCGGCGCTTTTTTCACGTTTAAATAGACAGGCAGGCGACAGACAGTATGATTATAACAACGACAAAGGCCGCTGAAAGCAGTGCCCGGCAGGAGGCAGAATTACTTGCTTTGAGCTGGGGGGCCTCATTTAAGGTACGAAAAAAACGCTCCATACAAAAATGGCTGCTTGAAACCGGAGAGGCAATTTACGTAGTGGGAGATGAGGCCGACACCTTTCATCCGCCCAACAGCAGTAACGGCTTTTTCTTTCATCCGAGCATGGCCAAGCTTCGCGGAAAAAGAGTACTGGACGGCGGCAGGGATCCGCTGATTGAAGCCGGCGGCATTGAGGAAGGAATGAGTATTCTTGACTGCACCCTCGGTCTCGGTTCAGACAGCATTGTCCTAAGCGCTGCGGCCGGGGAGACGGGTTACGTGCAGGCCCTTGAAAAGACAAAAGAGATTGAAGCTGTTGTAAAAAAAGGGCTGCAGTACTGGAATCTGCAGGATGTGTTATTAAACGAAGCGATGCAGCGTATTCGAACCGCCCATGCCGATTATTCGAAATGGCTCCGTGAGACTCCTACGGCTTCATGGGATGTCGTGTACTTTGACCCGATGTTTCATGAAGCATTGACGGATTCATCCTCTATGGGCCCGCTGAGAGGGGCTGCGAGCTACGGAGGGCTGCAGGTCATCGATGTGCAGGAGGCGCTCCGGGTCTGCCGGAATAGAGTAGTGTTTAAAGAGCACAGCAGAAGTCCGGTATGGGAAGCATTTCCGAAGGCACGAAGGAAAAAAAGCCATGCAGCGTTTGCTTATGGCATATTGGAAAAGGACGTATAGATCATGACAAAGCAGGAAGTTATTATAATAGTCGGTCCAACTGCTTCGGGAAAAACAGAAGCGGGTCTGATGATTGCGCAGCAAATAGGCGGGGAAATTATCAGCGGCGACTCAATGCAGGCCTATCAAGGGCTTGATATTGGGACGGCTAAAGCGTCTGTCGAAGAAAGGCAGGCTGTGCCGCACCACGGTATTGATATAAAAACCATTCATGAGGCTTATACCGCTGCCGATTTTAAGGAAAGGGCGGCCGGCTGGATCGAAGACATCAGCCGCAGGGGCAAGGTTCCTGTCGTAGTAGGCGGAACCGGACTCTATATCCGGGCGCTGACAAGAAACTTTGATTTTCAAAAAAGCGCAGCTGATCCACAGTACAGGCTCACGCTGGAACATCAGCTGGAACAGCACGGAAAGCAGTGGCTGCATGAACAGCTCCGAATACAGGACAGCGAAGCCGCAGAGAGAATTCATCCGAATAATGCCCGGCGTGTTATTCGTGCCCTGGAAATTTTAAAACAGCAGGGCGGCCGGACGATAGCATTTTCCGAGCAGGAAGAAGCGGAAAGTCCCTATACGGTTCGGATGATTGGTATAGATATACAAAGAGAGGTCCTCTACAAACGAATTAATGACCGGGTGGATCAGATGGCGGAAGACGGACTGATCGAGGAAGCAAAATGGCTTCTGGAAAACGCCGGACCGGATGTACAGGCAGCAAAAGCAATAGGATATAAGGAGCTGTTTCCTTATATTCGACAGGAATGTCCGCTTGAGCAGTCGCTGGATACTTTAAAACAACACTCAAGAAATTATGCAAAAAGACAGCTAACCTGGTTTCGGAACAAAGAAGATGTGGAATGGATGGATATGACAGTTACTTCCAGCGCTGCAAAAGAAACAAAACTTCTTTCGTATCTTGAAGGAATCAGGCAGCCTCTGTCGAAAGGTATACAAGCAGGAAGAAAGCAGAGGGGAGATCCAGACGATGAAACATGTTAATATTCAAGACCAATACTTAAATACGCTCCGAAAAGACAAAATTCCCGTGACGGTATTTCTAACGAATGGATTTCAACTCAGAGGCCATATTAAGGCATTTGATAATTTCACTATCGTCCTGGACAGCGATGGTAAACAGCAGCTGGTGTACAAGCATGCGATATCTACGTTTTCACCGCAGCGTAATGTACCGCTTCAGACATCTCCTGATACGGATGAATCCCAAACATAAAAGGAAGTCCCCGGCGCCGGGGACCTCCTTTTTTTAGGTTGCTGCCTGATTTACGAAGGAAATATACTTGTTTAATGTTAGAATAGACTGCAGGCCGAGCGTTTCTTTCATATGCTCAGGGCTGGTGCCTTTTTTTAATTCATTCACAATATAGGTGTTCCGGAAATGTTTTGCAGAAAATGCCCGATCAATACCTGCCCGGCGGCGTTCCTCGCGCAGCATTTTCTGAATGGCTACTTCTGTCAGATTTTTCGGCGCATCATTTTCATAGCTCCAGCGGTAAGTTTGGCGCTGGAAATCAAAGGCTACAAATACAGGGTGATGGGGATACGAAGGCCTTACCGGCTCCGGAATCATCTGGAAATATTGAAAGAACAGCTTTTTCTCAGCGGTGGACAGCTGGATTATACGGGGGTTGCCGGTGAATTCCGATATGGCAAGCTCTCCTTTTCCCAGATTAACCTGTCGGTAAGTAAGAGTGGAAAGCTCCTGAAGACGAAGGCCATGCTGCAGAAACAGCTGAATCATCAGCAGATTTCGCGGTGCAAGCATCGGCCGGACAGCTGCCTGACGGGCAGACAGACCGGCGTCGGAGCGGAGTGATTGGAACAGCTTTTTCACTTCCGACGGGTACACAAGGTCTTTTTCCTGAAGGTTTTCCGTGATCGCCTCTTCCGCTGTAACATCTGCCATAGGATTAATGGATATACGCTGGGAGCTGTGAAGAAATGAAAAATAACGGAGCAGCACCGTGTGAATTCGTTTGATTGTTTTTGCATGGTAGTGTCTGCCGTTGACAAGCAGGGAAAAATATCCTTCGAGAAGAGACGGCGTCACGCGTCTGGAAGCTGGTGGACTGTCCACCTCAAGCTCTACAGAAACATACGCATAAAAATCCTGAAGGTCGTAGCGGTAGCGCCGGATGGTGCTTTCTTTTCTTCCACGGGAAGCAAGATAGTCCAAAAACAATGTAACATCCGGGGGTTCAGTTAACAGCTGCTCATGAGCCATAAGGCAGGATCCTTTCTTTTTTAATAAACGAATAGATATCAAGGAGGCTTTTCATTGAAAGAAGATGTAATTATTGTAGGTATTATTGATAAGAGCCGTAAAGACTCAAGATTTGACGCTTCTATAGAAGAACTAAGAGCGCTGGTTGATACCGCAGGGGGCACGGTTGTTGAGCTTTTCACGCAGGAAAGATACTCGCCCCACCGCTCCACCTATCTCGGAAAAGGGAAAGTGGAAGAGCTTTACGAAAAAGCCGAAGAATTAAATGTTGATACTATCATTTTTAATGACGAATTGTCTTCGAGTCAAGTTAAACATTTAACAGATGAGCTGGACCGTAAAGTAATGGACCGGACGCAGCTTATTTTGGATATCTTTGCCCGCCGCGCCCGTACGAAAGAAGGTATTATTCAAGTAGAGCTGGCCCAGATGTCCTATCTGCTGCCGCGTCTTTCCGGTCAGGGGCAGATGATGTCACGTCTTGGAGGCGGAATCGGCACGAGAGGTCCCGGTGAAACAAAACTTGAGACCGACCGCCGCCATATTCAAAAGCGGATGGACGACCTGAAATCCCAACTAAAAGAAATGATTTCACACCGGGAAGGCTACCGGAAGCAGCGTAAAAATAACTATGCGATTCAATATGCGCTGGTAGGCTATACCAATGCCGGAAAATCAACCATTATTAATAAATTAACGCAGGCAGATACGATGGAAAAAGATGAACTGTTTGCCACGCTTGACCCTCTTACCAGAAAAATGGATATCCCTTCCGGCCTTTCCGTATTAATTACGGATACAGTAGGATTTATTGAGGATCTGCCAACGACATTAATTGCCGCTTTCCGCTCCACTTTGGAGGAAGTAAAGGAAGCCGACGTACTTCTTCATGTGGTTGATGCTTCTCATCCAGACTGCCATCAGCATATGAAAACGGTCGACAAACTCCTCAACGAGCTGGATGCCGGGGCCATTCCCGTTCTTACGATCTATAACAAAATAGATCAGGTAACAGATGCAGACCTTCTTACCGGGGAAAACAGTCCTTCCATCAAAATTTCAGCACGTGAGGATGCAGATATTGAGCGTCTGCGCGAAGCGATGGAAAACATTTTAAAAGAACAGATGGAGTTTCACAAAATAAGTATCCCGATGTGGGAAGGAAAAGATTTATCCAGCCTGTATGAAAGTACGATCTTAAAGAAAGAAACGTTAATAGAAGAAACCAACATGCTCGAATGGGAAGGGTTTGCTCCGATCGATCATCCGGTAAACGGCATCATCAAAAAATACAAAATGACAGAATAAAGGCAGGGAACGAACGTGCAGGAAACAAAAGAGCAGCTGGGCGGATGGAAAAGAAAGGCCCGGCAGAATATTGCGTTATATACTGAGGAAATAGACGAAACAACGGACAGAAATACGGAAAGACTTCTCACGCTCTTCCGGGAGGAAAACGTGGGGGCGTTTCATTTTACTCCCTCCACGGGCTACGGATATGACGATATCGGCCGGGAGAAACTTGACAGCCTTTACGCCGGTGTATTTGGTACGGAAACGGCATTTGTTCGTTCCCAGTTTATCTCCGGCACGCACGCCATTGCGGCGGCATTATTCGGGGTGCTGCGCCCGGGAGATGAGCTGTTATATGCGACAGGAATGCCCTACGATACGCTGCGCACCGTGATCGGAATAGAAGGAGAAGCAGAAGGTACGCTTCAGGAGTGGGGCATTACGTATAAAGAATCTCCCTATGAAGCAGGTGAAAGTCTTTCAGCCGAGCGTATTCTTTCCAATGTATCGGATGCAACAAAAGTCATCGCCATTCAGCGCTCCCGGGGGTATGCGGACCGGGAATCTGTATCCATGGAAAAAATGAAGCAGGTTATAACAGCTATCAAGCAGGCAGTTCCAGATATCATTGTGTTTGTTGATAACTGTTACGGTGAATTTACGGAAACGAGCGAGCCGGGGCACGCAGGTGCTGATCTGCTGGCCGGCTCGCTTATCAAAAATCCGGGCGGCGGCATTGTCAAAACAGGCGGCTATATAGCAGGACGGCAGGATTTAATTGAAAAAGCGGCATCAAGATTTGCTGCTCCGGGTATAGGAATGGAGGGCGGGCCGACGCTTTACAGCCTGCAGGAGATGTTTCAAGGGCTGTTCCTGGCTCCTCATGTAGTGGGAGAAGCGCTGAAAGGCTCATTATATACAGCCGCTCTCCTCGAAGAAGCTGGAATGCAGACGACCCCGTCCTATACGAAAAAGCGTACGGATTTGATTCAATCGGTGACATTTGCCTCTAAAGAGCAGATGATCACGTTCTGCCAGGCGATTCAGGAAGTGTCCCCTGTAGACGCACGGGTGACACCGCAGCCAGCTTACATGCCCGGGTATACCTCGGATGTCATTATGGCAGCCGGAACATTTATACAGGGGGCAAGTATTGAACTGAGCGCAGATGGTCCGATCCGCCCCCCTTATACAGCATATGTGCAGGGCGGACTAACGTTTTCCCACGTGAAAATCGCCGTAGAACATGCGCTGTCCACTCTTTTGAAGAAAGAACTTTTGGTGCATAAAGACTAAAGTGTATACTTTCAGAAAATTTTGATGTGAAAAAAGCTTACATGGACTTGACTATAAAAGTAACATCAGGTAGGATGAGATTATCTTCCTTAGGGAAGGAGGCCTACTGATGAATGATCATATTAGAAGAAATATGCCTTTATTTCCCATTAGTATTGTCAAAAAGCTGACGGAATTGTCCGCCAGGCAGATTCGTTATTATGAAGAATACGGGCTGGTTTTTCCTTCAAGAACAGAAGGCAATCAGCGTTTGTTTTCTTTCAATGACGTGGACCGTCTCCTTGAAATTAAAAGCCTGCTTGAACGAGGCGTCAATCTTCAAGGCATCCGGGAAATTTTCCTGCTGCGCGAGCACAGTGCGGCCAAAACGGCCGGAGCCCCGTTAAGAAAAGATGGAGACCTTACCGATCTGGAGCTGAGACGTCATTTAAAAAATGAGCTGATGCATACAGGCAAGTATGGAAGGGCCTCATTGATTCAGGGGCAGCTATCGAGGTTTTTTGACTGACAGCACGGTTTTACCTTCTGCCCTGCAGGAGATTATATAATTTTTTGTTCAAAGAAGGAGAGGAGTTTCTACAAATGGCTAACACTTATTCGAAAAAAGATATCATGAAAATGGCAGACGACGAAAATGTAAAATTTATCCGCTTGCAGTTCACCGATTTACAGGGGATTATCAAGAACGTGGAGATTCCCGTGGATCAGCTTACAAAAGCATTAGACAACCAAATGATGTTTGATGGTTCTTCCATCGAAGGATTTGTACGCATCGAAGAATCCGATATGTACTTATACCCGGATCTGGACACATGGGTTATCTTCCCGTGGACGCCGGAAAAAGGTAAAGTAGCGCGTCTTATCTGCGACATCTATGAGCCAGGTAAACCCGGCGACGAGCCAAAGCCTTTCGCAGGTGACCCACGCGGTATTTTGAAGCGTGTACTTAAGGAAGCAGAGCAGCTTGGATTTACTGACTTTAACATTGGACCTGAGCCTGAGTTCTTCCTTTTCAGAAACGATGAAAAAGGCGAGCCAACGCTTGAGCTTAACGATAAAGGCGGATACTTTGACCTTGCTCCAACGGACCTTGGTGAAAACTGCCGCCGCGATATCGTACTTGAACTGGAAGAAATGGGCTTTGAAATCGAAGCTTCCCACCACGAAGTGGCACCAGGACAGCACGAGATCGACTTTAAATATGCTGACGCTGTTACAACGTGCGACAACATTCAGACGTTTAAACTTGTTGTTAAAACAATCGCCAGAAAGCACGGCCTGCATGCTACATTCATGCCTAAGCCGCTCTTCGGTGTAAACGGTTCTGGTATGCACTTGAACATGTCTCTTTTCAAAGGCAAAGACAATGTATTCTTTGACAAGAAAACAGATTCCCAGCTAAGCGAAACTGCTATGCAGTTTATGACAGGTATCCTTGAGCACGCACAGGGCTTTACAGCGTTAACGAACCCAATCGTTAACTCGTACAAGCGTCTTGTTCCAGGATTTGAAGCACCGGTTTACGTAGCATGGTCTGCACGTAACAGAAGCCCGCTTGTCCGCATCCCTTCTTCACGCGGCCTCAGCACGCGTATTGAAGTAAGAAGCCCGGACCCATCCGCGAACCCATACCTTGCTATTGCAGCAATGCTGGCTTCCGGCCTGGACGGTATCAAGCGTAAGCTTGTTGCACCAGAACCAACGGACCGCAACATTTATATCATGAACAAAGAAGAGCGCAAACAGGAAGGTATTGAAGATCTTCCAGCTGACCTTAATGAGGCAGTGAACAGCCTTCTTGAAGATGATGTGTTCTTGTTAATGCAATTGGACCACACGCTATCGAGCATTTCGCAGAAGCGAAAGAAATCGAGTGGGACATGTTCCGCACGCAGGTTCACCCATGGGAAAGAGATCAATTCCTCTCCACTTACTAAAAACACTAACCCTTGCAGTGCTAAGCACTGCAGGGGTTTTTCTTTTTGTCTGCAATCTTCAGCTACCTCTGTACCTATAAAATACCCATACTTTTTCTAAAAAATATTATATACGATCTTTCATGTATTCAACTTCTTTTAGTAGATAAAAAACCCTACAGTCCAATAAGCTGTAGGGTTTTTGTCATTAATTCTTATGCCTCTTCTTCCGCCTCTGGATTCTCGGGCGGTGCATCTTCTGGTGATTCTTCCTCGCCGCAGGCAGCTGTTACTATGATTAAACTAAAAGCAAGTGCCATCCATCCTGTTCGTTTCATTATATACCCCCTGGTGTGTGATATCGTACAATACTGTGATCGCTGGCTCGGCATACACAAAAGCGAACGACCCCATTAATACACTGTTTCCTCGCAGACATCCTCGTAAACCTTAAAGCTCTCTATCCTTTAGTAGAATAAACAAAAACCCGGCTCCGCTGAGGCAGCGAGGCCGGGTTTTGGTATCTATTCATGAGCAATTTAAACGGTCCGTATTAAAGGGTATTAATCCATTTCTATATAAGGTGTTAGCATATGTTCAAACACTGAGTCAGCCATTTCTTTTGTGAACTCGACTTTTCTATTCGGGTCTGATGACCAGAAACAATTCTCAGTATCTACCAAATAAGCACTTTCGTATTTGGGCTGTCCCAGGCTGAAGTTCGCATCATCAATATAAACAGAAAAAGACGCTTCCGCTTTTCGTCTTGGATGATTGGTCGTATCAATCCGGATTTTAAGTATTGTCTGATCAAAGGTGAAAGAGGCTTCGTAGTATTCCCGGAAATAGTTGACCTGAACATCTGTTTGTTCGTTGATATCATCTCTAACCGAATTGAAAATAGAGAATAAGTGATCAATACATTCCGTTAATTTTTCATCAGATATTTCGTTCTTTTCTTTTATTTTTTGGATATTTCGTTCCAGTGCGTCTTTTGATACGTTTTCTTTCCAATCACTCATATAATAAGACCCTCCTGATTTTACTTCCGGCTCAATAACATGAACACCGAAGTAGATGATTAACAAGCAAAACAGCGTATAGTTGTTGATATACCGCTGTTTCTTTCCACTATTACTATATCATACATAGAAGCTTTGTTAATATGATGAACCCTAAAGAAATCGTACAAGGAGCGGGTTTTTTTCAAAAGTAACAAGAATAGAAGAAAGAGTGAATAAACAGTTGACGAAAAGAAAATAGTCGTTATATAATATACCCCGTAAGGTATTAATGAAGAATATTATAGAAAGGGTGCAGCCATATGGATTATTCAACAGAAATGCAGAACCGACTGAAGCGTGTAGAAGGCCAGGTAAGAGGTGTACAGCGTATGATGAGTGAAGAGAAAGACTGCAAAGACGTAGTGTATCAACTGTCAGCGGCCAGATCTGCGATTGACCGTGCTATTTCTTTTATTGTAGCGGAGAATTTGGAGCAGTGTATTAGAGAGCAAATTGAAAAAGGCGAAGATACAGCTGAGTTTGTTCAGGAAGCTGTTCAGCTGTTAGGAAAAAGCAAATAAAAAAATTTAACCTTTTATATACCCATAGGGGTAATTAATGAATGCACGAAACGAATGAGGTGGTCTTTTTGGAGTTGACGGTTTTTTTTATAATTATCTTGTTTTTGATTGGTTTTATAGGCTCTTTTGTGTCAGGAATGGTGGGAATAGGCGGCTCAATAATAAAGTATCCCATGCTGCTGTACATCCCGCCTCTGCTTGGTCTCACGGCATTTACCGCTCATGAAGTAGCAGGTATCAGCGCAGTGCAGGTATTTTTTGCCACTATAGGAGGCGTCTGGGCATATAGAAAAGGCGGGTATTTGAATAAATCCCTGATTTCTTACATGGGTACAAGTATTTTGGCAGGCAGTTTGATCGGCGCAGTCGGCTCTAACTATATGAGCAATGATGGCGTGAATATGATATATGCCATTTTGGCAACACTGGCTGTCATTATGATGTTTCTTCCGAAAAAAGGAAAAGACGATACCCCGAACAATCAAGTAACTTTTAACAAACCGGCAGCAGCGGTTTCTGCTTTCCTGGTAGGAATAGGTGCAGGGATTGTTGGTGCAGCTGGAGCATTTATTTTGGTTCCTATCCTTCTTGTCGTGTTGAAAATACCGACACGAATGACGATAGCAACGTCACTTGCGATAACGTTTATTTCTTCAATCGGGGCAACCGTCGGCAAAATTGCCACCGATCAGGTGTTAATCGGACCTGCCGCGGTAATGGTAGCCGCTAGTTTAATTGCCGCACCTATAGGAGTAATGGTTGGAAAGCGTATGAATACAAAGATTCTTCAGTGGATACTTGCTTTACTCATTCTTGGAACAGCTATTAAGATCTGGATCGATATTTTATAAAAGGTTGACAACTATTTTTTTCATTGTAATATACCCATATAGGTACCGGTTTATTTTTTTGATAAAAATAATACCCCATAGAGTATAATAGGAGGAAATGTAATGAAAGTAAATTTAGTAGTAGATGCAAAAGGGCTTGCCTGTCCTATGCCAATCGTTAAAACAAAAAAAGCGATGGACACTATTAACGCAGGAGAGGTAATGGAAGTTCAGGCTACAGATAGAGGGTCGTTAGCTGATATGAAAGGCTGGGCAAAAACGACCGGTCATGAATATATAGGTTCAAAAGAAGACGGAAATGTGCTTCTGCATTATGTTAGAAAAGCCAACCCTGAAGAGATCAAAGAAACACAGTCCTATCCTAATGAAATAACCAATGAAAAGTTAGAGGAAGCATTGAAGAACGACAATATTACGGTAGTAGATGTTAGAGAACCGGCAGAATATACGTTTTCCCACATCCCAGGAGCGGTTTCAATACCACTGGGTGAACTCGAAGATAGAGCCGGAGAGCTCGATGATTCAAATAATATATACATTGTGTGCCGTACTGGTAATAGAAGCAGCATGGCGGCATACACATTAGAAGAAAAAGGGTTTTCTAACGTGCAGAACGTAAAACCGGGAATGAGCGGCTGGAACGGCCCTACTGAAGATAAATAAAGGAGGAATACAGCATGGCTGTAAAAGCAATGATAGCTGCCGAACTGGCAGAAATAGTAATAAACCAAAAGGACTTATTTATTTTAGACGTTCGCAACGAAGATGCATTCAAGGAATGGAAAGTAGAGGGTAAGAATGTGGAAATAATCAATACCCCGTATTTTGATCTTCTGGAAGGGGTAGAGTCCATTCTTCCACAGATACCTGAAGACAAGCCGGTTATTGTTGTCTGTGCAAAGGAAGGTTCCTCCAAGTTTGTAGCAGATCAGCTGGTAGAAGCTGCAGACCGGGATGTTTATTATCTGGAGGGCGGCATGAAAATGTGGAGTGAACACGTGGAGCCGGTCAAAATAGGTGATCTGTCGAGCGGAGGAGAGCTGTATCAGTTCGTACGGATTGGAAAAGGCTGCCTGTCCTATATGGTTATCTCTGAAGGAGAGGCGATTGTTATTGATCCTGTCCGAATGACAGGCGTATATACTGATTTTCTGAAAGAGAAAAATGCAGTTCTTAAATATGCAGTCGATACTCATCTTCATGCCGATCATATTTCCGGAGGAAGACTGCTCGCTGAGCAAATAGAAGCAGTGTATTACATGCCGGAAGAGGATGCAGCAGAAGTAACGTTTTCCTATCAGCCTCTGCACAATAACGACGTGCTTCGCGCAGGGAAAACAGATGTGACCGTTCAGGCACTTTACTCGCCGGGGCATACAATTGGCAGCACATCTCTTATTGTGGATCACCAGTACCTGCTTACAGGAGATATTTTATTTGTCGATTCCATTGGCCGTCCGGATCTTGCCGGCAAAGCGGAGGATTGGGTAGGAGATTTGAGAACCTCCCTTTATGAAACGTATCAAGCATTGGAGGATAATCTATGGGTCCTGCCCGCTCATTTTTCAAAGAAAGAAGAAATGGATGATCACGGAAGAGTAATGGAACAACTGTCTGTGCTCTACAAAGAAAACAGTGGATTACAAGTAGCAGACGAGACTGAATTCCGCAAAATGGTAACCGAAAATCTTCCTCCGCAGCCAAATGCCTACGAAGAAATTCGTCAAACCAATATGGGGAAAATACAGCCTGAACCCGAAGAACAGACAGAGATGGAAATTGGACCGAACCGCTGCGCGGTATCATAAATAAAGAGGAGAGAATAAAATGAACGTAACAAAAACAGTAGATGCTAAAGGATTATCCTGCCCGATGCCGGTTGTAAAAGCAAAGAAAGCAATGGATAGTTTGGAGACAGGGGATGTGCTGGAAATTGTATCCACGGATAAAGGTGCAAAGGCAGACCTTCCAGCGTGGACCAAATCATCAGGGCACGCACTATTGGAGCAGACAGAAGCAAGCAATGAATATACGTTTTGGATTAGAAAAGGATAAGGAGAGAATCAAACATGGAAGAAACAAAAAACGGAACAACAATGGTCGTATTTGACGGAGATCTGGATAAAGCAATAGCCAGCTTTATTATTGCTACAGGCGCTGCAGCCATGGGAAAGAATGTCACTATGTTTTTCACTTTCTGGGGATTGAATGTGCTTCGAAAAGATAACGTCATCAGCGGCAGTGATAAAACAATGATGGAGAAAATGTTCGGAAAAATGATGCCGCGCGGTCCGGAGAAGCTAGCTATGTCGAAAATGAACTTCGGTGGAATGGGTCCGAAAATGATGAAAAAAATGATGAAAAATCACAATGTATCTTCTTTAAAAGAAATGATCGAAATGGCCCAGGATCTGGATGTGAAAATGGTGGCCTGTACCATGTCTATGGACGTAATGGGTCTGAAAGAAGAAGAATTGATTGATGGTCTGGACTACGCCGGCGTTGCTTCTTACCTGGCAGAAGCAGAAGAATCAAACATTAACCTGTTTATTTAATAAGCAGTCCTTTTAAAAAGAGCCTGTTCCCTTTAAGGGAGCAGGCTCTATTACTATATGTATAAGGTGAGGCATGGACTAAACGACAGGAAACCCGGCAGTGTCAGGCGATACCGCAGGAAGTAACAGCGCCCATAATGCCGGCTATAGCGATTCCTACTATAAATTTTTTCACGTCAGTCCTCCTATATCTATATATTTATAATTATGGTAAATACTTTACTTTATTATAGTCGATAATACCTAAATTTGGTTACATTTTATTAGCTTTTTCTATGTATCGGCTATAAATCAAGAATGTGAAGAAGAAATCTTTTATAATAGAAGAATATAAGAAAGCGGGGCGATAAGATGACAGAAGAATTATACCATGATCTTTTTTTGAAGGATGCGGGATTTCTTCCGGTTGAGATAGAAAAATTAATGATGGAATATGCGGAAGAATTTCAGCATGCGGAGATTCAGCAGGTTATTAAGCATACGGATGAACACTATACCGTTGTTACAAAAGTAACAAAATAAAAAAGCTCTCCAAGGGGAGAGCTTCAGCGAATTACTTTTTTTGAATCTCAGCTGCTTTGTTCTCGATCTCGTCATACGAGTTAGTACCGTTGGCGTAATCTTTTACCATGCTTTCAAATGAGCGGAAGAGTCTTTCATCAGCCGGGTCCTGCAGGTTAAGACCCAGCGCATCAGCGACTTCCTTCTGGTCGCTGCGAAAGGAGTCGTCAGCTTCAAACGTATTTCCTTCTTTGTATTTATCCATATGATGATCAACAAACTTTTAATAATATCCATGTGTATCGCTCCTTTTTTAAGCGTGCTCTCTTATCTCTTCCCGGTTCCTGAAATATCAAAACGATAAAGAGAACAAACGAGCGCAGGACGTAATTGATTAAACAGAGAGTATGCATTTTTTTATGGAACACAACTCTCTCCCTTGAAGGATACGGTATACTGTAGGATAATGGCATACGGAAAGGGGATGGAACGAATATGGTAAGTGGAAGAAATACAGAAGATATGATTATGGATTTAGCAAGCCAGCTTTCTATCGAGCAGGCAAAGAACAAAATTTTGTGGGATCTTATTCTACGTCATAATGTACTTTCTCAAGAAGATGTTGATAAAGAAGTAGAAAAGCATTATGAAACCTATCGCACCACTTCTTATGAAGAATTAACCGGGTTTAACTTAAGAGAAGACATTAAACCGGCGAAAGAACCAGAACCAGAGCCAGAAACAGAAGAATAAAAAAAGCGTTCCCTTAAGGGGACGCTTTTTTTTAATGCCTGACTACATCAAGAAACAGAAAAAAGATAGATTTTACTGCAGTGAAGACGAGCAGAAAAATGAATACGAGAACCAGTATAGTAAGAGCGAGACTCTCCTGAAAATGGAGAATGTCGATCAAAATTAAATTAGCAAGTACAGCGGAAATTACGCCTATAAATAATGTACTGTTAAATACTCGTTCCATTATATTAGAAGCAGCCATTTCAACATCTCCTGATTATTGTAGATTCCACTCTTGTGAATTAGTGAGCGTTATTTGTTCTATTTCCATTAAACCGTATTAAAGATAGGAAATCAATGTCTAAAAATTGACAAAACAGTTAAAAAAATGACTAACTGGTGAACAAAAAAAGAATACCCGGAAGGTATCCTATTTTTCGTATATATCGCTGGCAAGCAGCTTTATAGGGCTGCCGCAGTGAGGACAGTTCTGGTATTCCTGATCAATTGCAGCATCGCTGAGGTCGGAAACCGGCATTTGCACCTCTGCTTGGGTCTCCGTGCCGCATGAATGACATTTAACATAAAGCACTGGCAAGTCTCCTTTCTAAGTAGATAGCTGTATATGATTATATGTTTTGTATACCACAAGAGTTTTTTTCAAAACCTATCAATGAAAAACGGCTCCCTCCATTTTAATGAAGGAAGCCGCTTTCTGTTCGTTAATGGATCGTGCGGAAAACGCCAATGACTTTACCAAGAACAGTACAGTCATCAAGAATAATCGGATCCATTGCTGCATTTTCAGGCTGCAGGCGTATATAACCGCTTTCTCTGTAAAAACGCTTTACAGTAGCTTCAAGCTCTTCGGTCATTGCGACAATGATGTCTCCGTTATTAGCTGTCTGCTGCTGTCTTACGATAACAAGATCTTTATCGTAAATTCCAGCTTCAATCATACTTTCCCCCTGAATAGTAAGGACAAAAACATTCTCATGTTCGTTTGCCACCATACGTTCCGGAAGAGGAATGTATTCCTCTATGTTCTCGATAGCAGTAATTGGTTCACCGGCTGTAACTTTACCGAGCATCGGTACATATACAGCAGAGCTTTCGGATATTTCAGGCGGCGCATCTTCAAAGGAAAGTACTTCTATTGCTCTTGGTTTAGTAGGGTCGCGTCGAATAAAACCTTTACTTTCAAGCCTGGATAAATGGCCGTGCACGGTAGAACTGGAAGCAAGTCCCACGGCCTCTCCGATTTCCCGGACAGACGGAGGATAGCCTTTTAAACGCACTTCCCCTTTTATATAGTCAAGTATTTGCTCTTGTCGTTTGGATAATTTAGTCAAAGTCCCGGCACCTCCTGTGCGTGTAATGTTATTTTAAAAAATTGTATCATGAATATTACGAACATGCAAACATCCGTTCTAATTTTACTTGACGGGAACAAAAGTTCTTATTATACTTTTAAAAAAGGGAACACACATTCTTAAAAATGGGGGAATTACAATGTTTTCAAAAATATCGAATGTAACGATGCAGGAATGGATGATATTATTACTGTTTGCAGCATCTATTTTATTTTTAATCATAGCCGTACAGATTAATGCTCCTGGTGCAGAAACCGGGTTTGTTTATGAAGATGAAGCAGTGGAAGAAGCAGAAGAGCTTCAGATTGAACAGGAATTAACCGCTTATCAATGGGTGAATTATACATTGGACTAATGAAAGCAGTCAGAAGGTGAAGTGGAATGATGGAGAAATGTATTATCTACTGCAGAGTAAGTACGGAGAAGAAAGAACAGCAGACTTCTCTCGAGCGGCAGGTAGAGGAGCTTACCTCACTTGCCGGTAGAAACAACCTGCCTGTATACAAAACGATTAAAGAAGAACAAAGCGGGTATTCAATGGAAAGAGAAGGACTGCTGGAGATGCTTGAAGACTTTTCGTCCGGAAAAGCTTCTATTTTGTGCGTACAGGATGACACAAGACTCGGAAGAGGCCATGCTAAAGTAGCTGTACTTCATGCTCTTCATAAAAGCGGTGTAACGATTTATTCTGTCCGGGAAAACGGGGTGCTTGAGTTATCCGAGTCCGACAGCATGCTGATTGACATTTTGTCTATCGTTGAGGAGCATCAGCGCAGACTGCATAATTTTAAGATCAAGCGCGGGATGAAGCGGGCAGTGGAGAACGGTTACCGCCCGGACAAAAATTTAAAGAACAGGGGACAGGGCGAACGTGTAAAAAAAGAGGTGCCGATAGAAGAGATTATCAGGCTTCGTCAAAGAGATCTGCCCTTTTATGACATTGCAGCCACCCTGCGTGGATTGGGATACGATGTATCTAAAGCGACCGTTCACCGGCGCTATCGGGAGCATATGAAAAAAGAAGGTGAAGGGTCATAGTGAAGGCTGAGCGCCTTTGATGAGGTCCTATACCTTCCTATCCCTCCAGAATAAAGATGGTTCCGTTTGCATAAAATCGGGTATATAAGTACCATTAATATAGAAGGATATTCATGTAAACGAACATATAAGGGGGAATAACATGTTATCCCAAGATAAAATTGCACGTATCAACGAGCTGTCCCAGCGCGCGAAGACAACCGGTCTTACAGAGTCTGAGAGTATAGAACAGCATGATCTGAGAGAAGAATACCTGCAGAGCTTCCGCTCATCATTCAAAGATCAGCTCCACTCGGTAAATAGTAGATCCTGAAGGCGCAGATGTAACCCCGGAAAAGCTGGACAGATCAAAAAAAGAACGTAAGGTTTACCGCTCCAGATAACAGCAGGCAAATATATGTTTCATATGGCGTAATGTTATTATATTTGTATATGATCGGCTGCCCGTTGAGAGGAAGCCGCAGGACCATTTTCGATAACTTAATTGAGGATGGTCTTTTTAGCGCGCATAGAACCCGTAACAAGATAAGGATATGTGGTACTAAATACGCCATGTGAGTACGGCCAAAAGAAAGCAGCCTTGATTTTCAAAAAATCCACGTATTTTGCTGCGATTCTTGTATAAATAAAAAGAAAGCGTTTATTATTTATTCATGGATGGACGTTAATTACTAAACAGAGACAAGGGGAGAATACGATTATGGCAGCGCAGACTACAGCTACGCAATTAGAAAATCTAGCTATTAATACGATTCGTACTTTATCAATCGACAGCATTGAACGGGCTAATTCCGGTCACCCGGGACTACCTATGGGAGCCGCACCAATGGCTTTTACTTTGTGGACCGAATGCATGAACCACAATCCCGGTAATCCGGAATGGTTTAACCGCGACCGTTTTGTACTATCAGCGGGGCATGGTTCCATGCTTTTATACAGCCTGCTTCACCTTACCGGTTATGACCTTTCCCTCGAAGAGCTTCAGAATTTCAGACAATGGGGCAGTAAAACGCCGGGACATCCGAATACGGTCATACGCCGGGCGTCGAAGCAACAACCGGTCCGCTTGGCCAGGGACTTGCAATGGCAACAGGCATGGCTATGGCAGAGCGCCATATGGCAGCCACTTACAATAAAAGCAGTTTCCCGCTTGTAGATCATTATACATATGTTCTATGCGGCGATGGAGATATTATGGAAGGGGTCAGCGCAGAGTCCGCTTCTTTAGCAGGTCATCTTAACCTTGACCGCCTGATTGTGCTTTATGATTCCAACGATATTTCGCTGGATGGTGATCTGCATCAGTCGTTTTCTGAAAACGTTATGCAGCGCTATGATGCTTACGGCTGGCATACAATCCTCGTAAAAGATGGCAATGACACGAAAGCCATTAAAGAGGCGATTGAAGAAGCAAAGCAGGCAGGCAAGCCAACTTTAATTGAAGTTAAAACGACAATCGGCTATGGTTCTCCTAACAAAGGCGGTACTAATGCAGCACACGGTGCTCCGCTTGGTGCAGAAGAAATTACATTGGCTAAAGGAATGTATAAGTGGGAGTACGAAGAGGAATTTCATGTTCCTGCAGAAGTAACCGCCTTTTTCGCTGAGAAAAAAGCAGAAGGTGCCCGTAAAGAAAAAGAGTGGAACGATTTATTTACGGATTATCAGAAAAAGCATCCTAAAGATGCAGAACAATTTATACAGGCCCTTAAAGGCGAACTTCCGGAAGGCTGGGAAAAAGAACTTCCCGCCTATACGAACGAAAAAGTCGCAACCCGTGCGGCTTCAGGGGATGCCCTTCAGGCTATTTCTAAGCACGTCCCATCATTATTTGGAGGCTCAGCTGACCTGGCTTCTTCGAATAAGACATTAATTAAAGAAGAAACTGATTTTACAAAGGACAATTACAAAGGACGCAACATCTGGTTTGGTGTAAGAGAATTCGCTATGGCTTCAGCACTTAACGGACTTAAGCTGCACGGCGGTGTACACCCATATGCATCCACGTTCCTTGTATTCTCTGATTACCTTCGTCCGGCACTTCGTTTGAGTGCTTTGATGAACCTGCCTGTAACGTATGTGTTTACACACGACAGCATTGCAGTCGGAGAGGACGGCCCGACGCATGAGCCCGTAGAACAGATCACTGCTCTTCGTGCCATACCAGGCGTTCACGTGATCCGTCCAGCTGATGGCAATGAAACATCCGCGGCCTGGAAAGTGGCATTGGAAAGTACGGGAGGTCCGACCGTTTTGTCTCTAACAAGACAGGGGCTTCCTACACTCTCTACATCTGCTGAACGAGCGGAGGAAGGCGTAGCTAAAGGTGCATACATCGTAGAATCTGTTGATTCACCGGAAGTACAGCTTTTGGCTACCGGCTCGGAAGTGGCGCTGGCAGTCGATGCGAAAGCAGCCCTTGAGCAGGAAGGCATTACAGCTAACGTGGTAAGCATGCCTGATTTCCTTTCCTTTGACAATCAGCCGCAAAGCTATAAAGACAGCGTGCTGTTAAAAGGAGTACCGGCTCTTGGGATGGAAATGGGATCCACGATGCCATGGTACAAATATGTAGGCACAGAAGGCGCTGTTCTCGGTATTGATGAATTTGGAGCTTCTGCTCCTGGAGATAAAATTATGGCAGAGTACGGTTTTACAACAGAAAATGTCGTATCTATCGTAAAAGACCTGCTTCAAAAATAAGAAGTAAAGCCTGGACGAGATCCAGGCTTCTTTTTTTATGGGATTGAAACTAGAAGCAAATCACTAGGAGGCTCTTTTCATCCGCCTGTTAGTAAGGTATAATGTTAGAGGTCCTTACAGTATCCATAAAGGATAATAAAGGATGTTTATTAGAGATAGAAGGAGGAAGTGCCGGAATGGATTGGCTTTGGTTTGTACTCGTCGGCGTACTGTGTTTAATCGCAGGGGCAGCGCTTGGTTTTTTTATCGCCAGAAAAACAATGATGAACTACTTAAAGAAAAATCCGCCTATTAATGAGCAGATGCTGCGGGTTATGATGATGCAGATGGGGCAGAACCCTTCACAGAAGAAAATTAATCAAATGATGAAGGCTATGCAGCGTCAGCAGGATACAAAGGAATCAAAAAAAGAAACAAAAAAAGAATTGAAAAATGCCAAAAAATAATAGGAACGCTCTCTAAAGCAGAGAGCGTTTTTTTATGCCTTTCCTATGCTCCGCAAAGTTCCTCTCTTGTAGGTAAAAAGGAAAATGGCGTATGATAATAAAACAATAAAAGAAACGAAAAAGAAAGCAGGGAGAGATATGCAGATTTTCTGGTCGCTACGATGGTTTTTTCAAAAAGAATGGCTGGCTTACAGCGTGGGAATCGGCATATTGATGCTCGTCTCCGCCCTATCTCTGCTTCCGCCCTACGCTGCTGGAAGGGTAGTAGATCAGATTGCCGAAGGCAGCCTTACAGTTGGGGACTTGCAGTACTGGGCTGTGCTGCTTCTCGGAGCAGGTGTGCTGATGTATATCTTCCGTTACATATGGAGAATAATGATCTTTGGAGCGGCGATTCGGCTGGCAAAGCTTTTAAGAAGCCGTTTGTATAAACATTATACAAAAATGAGTGCTTCTTTCTATAATCGAAGACGCACCGGCGACCTTATGGCCCATTCGACAAATGATATTAAAGCAGTAGAACAAACTGCGGGCATTGGCGTACTGACGCTGGTTGATTCTATTGCAATGGGGGGATTTGTAATAGCTGCGATGGCTTTTACGATCAGCTGGCAGCTGACTCTCTTATGCCTGCTTCCGATGCCGTTAATGGCAGCTGCAACAAGTATTTACGGCAATATTCTGCATCACCGTTTCGGCCAGGCGCAGGCAGCTTTCTCCGAGCTGAATAATAAAGTGCAGGAAAGTGTTTCCGGTATCCGGGTTACAAAAGCATTTGGACAGGAGAGGGCTGAAGTAGCTGCCTTTTCCAGACAGTCGGACAAAGTAGTAGAAAAAAATGAAAACGTCGCAAGGGTGGATGCATTATTTGAGCCGACTA
This sequence comes from Sinobaca sp. H24, assembly GCF_023845525.1. NCBI lineage: Bacteria > Bacillati > Bacillota > Bacilli > Caryophanales > Sporolactobacillaceae > Sinobaca > Sinobaca sp. H24. The sequence goes on along the minus strand of NZ_JALBWT010000006.1, from coordinate 185,904 downwards.
TTTCATTTGTCGTCGGAATTTCCTATTTTCTTGCTGTTTATTTCGGGGCACGCTTTGTGATCGCAGGGGATTTGACAATCGGGCAGTTGACAAGCTTTACCGTGTATCTGGGCATGCTTACGTGGCCCATGCTTGCGTTTGGCATGCTCTTTAATATCGTGGAGCGCGGCCGGGCGAGCTATGGACGGATTGAGTCGCTGCTGGCAGAAAAGCAGGATATTACTGATGAGAACGCTGCTTACCCAACGGTTCCATCGGGAGATATTGATGTGAATATAGAACGATGCAGCTACCCGAAGGCCGAGCAGCCGGCGCTGCAGGAGATTGCCTTTCATGTACAAAAAGGAGAAACAATTGGCATTGCAGGTCGTACCGGAAGCGGAAAAACAACCCTTCTTAAACTGCTTCTCCGGGAAATGGAAGATCCATTAAGCCAGGTAGATATAGATGGAGTACCAGCATCTTCTTACCGTTTGGATCAATACCGGCAGGCGTTCGGCTATGTCCCGCAGGACCATTTTCTTTTTTCTGTCTCCATTGCTGATAATATTTCATTTGCGAAGCCGGAAGCATCCTTGGAGGCTATTGTGCATGCCGCAAAAACAGCGCACGTGCACGAAGATATTATGAATATGGAGCATGGTTATGACACGATTGTAGGGGAGCGGGGCGTAACGCTCTCAGGCGGCCAGAAGCAGCGCCTGGCCATTGCGCGGGCGTTAATTACGGATCCGGAAATTCTTATCCTCGATGACTCTCTTTCCGCCGTGGATGCCAAAACAGAAGAATCGATTCTTTCTCATCTGCAGCAGGAGCGGTACAACAAAACAACATGGATTGTATCGCACCGCATGAGTGCGATTAAACATGCTGATCAGATTGTAGTGCTTGAGAACGGCCGGCAGACGGAAAAAGGCACGCATCGTCAGCTGATGAAGGACCGCCGCTGGTACGCTGATATGTATGATATGCAGCAGCTTGAAAGCTTAGTGGAGAAGGGAGGAAAAGATGGAGCACCAGGATAGAGTATTAAGCAGTAAAGAACAATGGGGCATTTTCAAACGTTTATTAAAAGCAGCTGTACCGTACAAGAAACAATTGGCCGCGGCTGCCCTGTTTCTTCTGGTAGGCACAAGCGCTGATCTGGTTGGTCCTATATTAGTAAAGGTCTTCATAGATGACTATTTAACCCAGAATACGTTCCCAGCCGGGCCTCTCGTGCTGCTTGGTGTAAGCTACGCAGTGCTTCATCTTCTCGCAGTCGTTCTCGGGTACTACCAGATTTTCTGGTTTCAGCGGATTGCCCTGCAGATTATCCGCACGCTTCGTATTGATGTGTTCAAAAAAGTTGAACACTCCAGGCTGCGGTTTTTTGACCGGACGGCAGCCGGCGGTTTAATATCAAGGCTGACCAACGACACAGAATCGGTAAAGGAAATGTATGTGGAAGTACTGGCCGTCATTATTCATAATGGAGTATTTTTAATTGGTGTGTTTATAGCGATGGCGGTTCTGGATCTGCAGCTGGCTCTTCTCTGCCTCGCCCTCTTTCCGATTATTATCGTTTTGATCTATTATTACCGTAAAAAAAGCGCTGTTTATTTTGGGGCGATGAGCGGTCGGCTAAGCATGCTGAACGCAAAAATTAATGAATCCATTCAAGGAATGAATATCATTCAAGTGTTCCGTCAGGAAAAACGGATGCGGCATGAGTTTGAAGAGATAAATGAAAAGCACCGCCGCTCTTCCGTGCAGACCATGAAACTTGACGGCCTGCTGCTGCGGCCGGCCATTGATCTGATCAGTGTAGCTACCCTCGTCCTGGTGCTTACCTATTTCGGACTGGCCTCTTTTGAGGGAAGCATCCAGCTTGGCGTACTCTACGCGTTTATTAACTACATTGATCGTTTGTTTGAGCCCGTTAATCAGATTATGCAGCAGCTGTCCAAACAGCAGCAGGCGATCGTATCGGCAGGCCGGGTGTTTCAGATTCTCGACCGGACAGAGGACATGGAACCGGAGGCAGAACATGCCCGTACCGGCTCGTCAATAACAGAAGGAAATGTACGGTTTGATCGTGTTTCCTTTGGCTATGATGCTGGAAATCCAGTTCTCAAAGATATTTCTTTTCAGGTAAATAAAGGCGAAACACTGGCTATTGTAGGTCATACAGGAAGCGGGAAAAGTTCGATTGTGCAGGTGCTGCTTCGTTTTTACGACACGCAGAAAGGGACCATTACCGTGGACGGGACGAACATTCATGACTTTGCGAATAAAGAAATCCGCAGTAATATCGGCCTTGTCCTGCAGGATCCCTTTTTGTTCAGCGGAACGGTAAAGGATAATATTAAGTTTCATGATCCGGATATTACTGAACAGGATATGAAGCGTGCGGCAGAAAAAGTCGAAGCAGCACCATTTATTAATAAGCTGCCGGAAGCATATGAAGAGCCGGTAGGGGAAAGAGGCAGCTCCTTTTCCAACGGAGAAAAGCAGCTCATTACATTTGCGCGAACTATTGCAAAAGATCCGAAAATCCTTGTGCTGGACGAAGCTACAGCAAGCATAGACTCCGAAACGGAGCAGGATATTCAAACGGCCCTGGAACGCATGAAACAGGGGCGGACGACGATTATGATTGCCCATCGTCTTTCTACGATAAAAGATGCCGATCACATTATTGTGCTGCATCAGGGCGAGATTCGGGAAGAAGGCAGCCACGAATCCCTTCTTGAACAAAACGGCCTGTACCGGACGATGTACGAGCTGCAGCAGGGGAAAATGCAGCAGGAAAACACCTATACGCCAAAATAGAAGAACAAACGTTGCAAGATAACGTTTTCACGTTGTAAAATGGATATATGGCTGTAATCGCATCGGCGTTTACAGCCCGGCCCCGGGCATTTTTTACAGGCTTTGGGGAGGGGAGTGAATGCAATGAATATAGCTTTACTGGCAACAACGGCCGGCGCGGCTTGTATGGCAATGATAGCGCTCTTTATTCGAATGAGGGCAATAAAAAAGCCGGCCAGCATCAAAAAAATCATACTTCCGCCTTTTTTTATGTCCACAGGCATGCTGATGTTTGTCTATGAACCGGCACGGCTGGTTCCGCTTCAAATTATAGAAGCGCTCACCGTCGGTATTATTTTTTCTTTCTTATTAATGCGCACGACAAGCTTTGAAATACGAAACAGCCATATTTATATGAAACGATCAAAAGCTTTTGCATTTATTTTAATTGGGCTGTTAATTGCACGGGTTATATTTAAGCTGATTATCGGAGACTCGATTGAAGTAGCGGAACTTGGAGGCATGTTCTACTTATTGGCTTTCGGAATGATTATTCCGTGGAGAATTTACATGTTAATCCGCTTTAAGGAAATAGAGAAGCGGTATGATGCTTCCATTAATACAGCAGAACCTGCTTTATCCAAAAAAGTGGTGAAATAAAAGCTGCCTTCTCTGTTATTCAGAGGAAGCAGCTTTTTGTTTAAATAGATATTCATACTCGGTTAAATCAATATTCTTCTCATGGCATTTTTTCCGGAGGAATTTATGATCCCGCTTTGGCGTGGCAAGAATATATCCGCGGATAAGCAAAGGTTCGTCTATCGTTTCGGCCTTTTCTTCTAAAGCAATCCGTCCGATCTCGCCGGCAATTCGTTCCCGGGCTACATCCCTGAATAATTCAGGTACAGGCTCTACCAGTTCTTCAAGAAGATTTTTCTTGGACTGCGGCCATAAATGGCGCGTTTCCTGAAGGTAATAATCCTGCCAGTCTAAAATAGAATGACCGTCTTCTTTTGGAAAGCGCTTTAAAAATTTGCGGAACATGAAAAAGCCGCCTATGAACATAAAGACCGTCATAAAAACCGACCATGCCATTATAAACCACATAAACGCATCAGAAGGCATCTGTATCCCCTCCATTCATATCGAGAAAAAATCACGACTCATCTTTCCTTATTTTATCATAGATTCAAGTATAGTAGTATAATGAAAAGAAGCGCATAGATAAAATAGGAGTGGTGAAAAAATGGCTGGAAAAGAAGTAAATGACATACTAAATGAAGGCATATATGGAAAAAAAGAGCTTCGCCCTGATGAAAAAAGACAATATCTGGGCGTCTACCGGGAGCGCATTCTGCTTGTGCTGACTAAAAAACAGGTGATGGAGAAGGGCACCCGCCCGGAAGTGGAAGCAGAAATGAAAAAGCATAAAGATGCAGCACTCGTATTAAATGGAAAAATGAGCTATCAGGCTCTTAAAGGCTATCAGCAGACTGCCCGGAAATATGGAATAGAATATACCAATGTTTCTTCTCTTGAGCATGTAACGGAAGTTGGGCTGGTTCTAGCTAAACCGTACGCGGTTCATAAAGAAGAGATTGAAGTGGAAGACCGGCAGATAGAAGCCCCGTCAGCTGAGAAAAAACCCTGGTGGAAAAGAATTTTCGCTTAATATCGGCTCCGCCAGGGAAAAGCATAGGAAAGGGAGAGGAAATAAGATGAAGTCTGCTTTATTTATTTGTGTATCCATTGTCGTATTGTTTTTAGCAGGACCGGAAGCGGCAGCAGCCGCTCCTCCAACGGAAAACCAGGATATGACAGGTACATTTATTTTAATAACGCTCGCAATATTTGCCGTCATTATCGCTCTATTCGTCTGGTTTTTGAACAAATACAGAAAAAACAAATAGATTGTGCCGGCGTGTCGAGCCGGCTGCTATGGCTATCTTTTTTAATATGAACAAAAAGTTTTGATTATTTTGCATATTTGATGGTAGTATATATAGATACCTGCTGAAGCGGGTATCTTTTTATCAAATATAAGGGTCACTAAACGTCCTTGCGGGACAATTAACGACCCAAAAACGATGTGAAGATCGTATCAACCAGGAGGAAATTAACCATGACACAGACAGATAACCAAAGCAGCTTACTTCGAAATGATGTAAAGAAACTTGGTACCATTCTCGGGAAGATATTAAAGCATCACGGGGGAGATACGCTTTTCAATCAGGTGGAAGATATTAGAAAATCCACGATTGATCTCCGCCAGGATTTTGATCAAGAAGCGTATAATGAGTTAAAACAAAAAATAAGCGGATTAAAGCCGCCGATGCGTCAGCACGTTATTCGCGCATTTTCCACCTACTTTAACCTTGTAAATATTGCAGAGCAGAACCATCGGATCCGCAGAAGACGCCAGTATCAGCTGAAAGATGATGGGGTAGCTCAGCCTTTTTCCATTGAGGGCGCAGTAGCGTCTATTAAGGATAATAATATTTCCACCGAAGTGATTGAAGACGTTCTTCAAAAGCTTTCGCTGGAGCTTATTATTACCGCACACCCAACCGAAGCGACGAAACGGACAGTGCTGGAAATCCAAAAGCGCATTTCTACTATTCTGCAGCAGCTGGACAGCCCTGTTTTGACGAAGCGCGAGCGTAAAAACCTGGATGAGAGCTTGTTCAACGAAGTAACCGCTTTGTGGCAGACAGACGAGCTCCGCCACCGCAAGCCTACTGTTATGGATGAAGTAAGAAACGGCCTGTATTATTTTGATCAGACGTTATTTGAAGTCCTGCCGGATATTCATCAGGAACTCGAAGAACAGCTGGAAGAGCATTATCCGAATACGCAGTGGAAAGTGCCCAACTTTCTTACATTTGGTTCCTGGATCGGCGGCGACCGGGACGGCAACCCAAACGTAACGCCTGAAATTACGTGGGAAACATTAACAAGGCAGCGGGAGCTTGTATTGAAAAAATATAAAAAAGTAATCGAAGAATCGATGAGACGCTTCAGTCATTCTACGACGCGTACAACAATTGATGAATCGCTTGTGCTTCAGGTAGGCAAAGAGGAAGATACTTATATGCAGCCGGAGGAAATCTGGCCTGTAACGTCAGAAGTATACCGCCGCAAGTTTGCAGTTATCTTAAAGCGCCTGAGTGAAACAGGAATATCAGACGCAGGGTACGAGCATTCCGAAGAATTGGAAGCCGATCTGGACACCATTAAACAGAGTGTGGAAAAACATCAGCCATCGCACCATCGTTTGAAGATGATCAGAAAGCTTATCAGACAGGTTCAGCTGTTTGGTTTTCACCTGGCCTCTTTGGACATTAGAAACCACAGCGGCGAGCACGAGCCGGCTCTTGCAGAAGTATTAAGAGCGGTTCATATTACCGATGATTATGCAGGGCTTGAAGAAGCAGAGAAAACCGCGGTTCTGGAGAAAGTACTGAACGACCCGCGTCCACTTCTGCTTTCCAAAGACAGCTACTCCAAAGAAACGCAGGAAGTGCTGAAAGTGTTCACGATGATCAAACAGGCACATGAAGAATTTGGTCCTCGTTCCATTGAAGTGTATCTTATCAGTATGGCGGAATCTGCAAGTGATATTCTGGAAGTGCTTGTACTTGCCAAGGAAGCCGGCATTTATGCGCAGCTTCCGGACGGTACCATTAGAAGCGGACTCCATGTGGCTCCGCTGCTGGAAACAATTGACGACCTGGTGGCCGGCCCGGCCATCATGAAGCAGATGTTCGAAATGGACGTCTACCGGAGGCATCTGGAAGTCAGAGGGAATCACCAGGAAGTAATGCTCGGATACTCTGACGGAAGTAAAGATGGAGGAACGATGACGGCCAACTGGAAGCTGTTTAAAGCCCAGCAGGAGATTCATGATGTTGCTAAAGATTATGATATTGGGCTTAAGTTCTTCCACGGCCGCGGCGGATCGCTCGGACGCGGAGGCGGTCCATTGAACCGCAGTATTTTATCCCAGCCGGCAGAAACGCTGGGTGACGGAGTGAAAATTACAGAGCAGGGCGAAGTGCTGAGCTCCCGCTATTTGCTCGAAGACATTGCTTATAGAAGTCTGGAACAGGGCGCATCGGCGCTGCTGGAGTCCACAGCAAAAACGTCCCAGGCGGCAGAGCGCTCCAATCATAGAGACAGTACATGGGAAGATGCCATGGAACGCGTGTCCGGACATTCTTTGAAAAAGTATCAGTCTCTTGTCTTCGGTGATCCGGATTTTCTTACCTATTTCAACGAAGCCACTCCGCTTAACGGGCTTGGAGCCCTTAATATAGGCTCCCGTCCGATGAGCCGGAAAAACAGTAATAAATTTGAAGATCTCCGCGCTATTCCATGGGTATTCGCCTGGACGCAGAGCAGGCAGCTGATTCCGGCCTGGTACGCAGCGGGCACAGGGCTTCATGCATTCACAGAAGAAAATGATGGTAATCTGGAGCTTCTTAAGAAAATGTATCAGGAATGGCCGTTTTTCCAATCAACGGTAAATAACCTGCAGATGGCATTAATGAAAGCTGATATTAATACAGCAAAAGAATATGCCGACTTAGTAAATGATAAAGATATTGCCGATAGAATTTTCAATGATATTACAGAAGAATATAACAAAACACGCCGCATTCTTCTGGAAATAACGGGTAAAGAGGAACTGCTTGACCATACACCAAACATCCAGGAATCTGTCTGGAGAAGAAATCCGTATGTTGATCCGCTGAATTTCCTTCAGGTGGAGCTTATTAAGATCATGCGCGAAGAAGATGAACAGTCGGAAGAACTGCTTACAGAAATGCTGCTCACGATCAGCGGTATTGCTGCAGGACTCAGAAACACAGGCTGATATCAAAAAGAACCGCCTTCCTTTGGGAGGGCGGTTCTTTTACATCCTTCTGCATACAGGCGGTGCATGTTAACGAGCGCTTTTATGCCTTTGGTAGCTGATAACACGGAGAATAAGATTAGTGAGCGGAAATAATGCCGCAAGAATTAATAAACTTCCCCATAAAATATTTCCGGCTATAAAATGAATAAAAGCCAATACTGTACAAACAATAAAAAGCAGTACAAGCCAGGCAACTTTAAGCTTAAAAGCTGTGGAACCTTTCATGGTAAAACACCTCTTTTATAGAATCGTGCGATCCTGTCAATTATAGCAAGACTTCCATCGAATTGACCAGCGCCTTCCTTTTGCTCTGGAACGTTTTCTCGTTTACACTAAAGAGAAGATGAAAGAAAGAGGGTGGCACGCATGCAGGAGAATAATCAATCAATGCAGGGTCCATTGGGTCTTACTACAGAACAGGCAATATTTGGCCTCGGCTGATTCTGGGGACCCGATGCCCAGTTTGGGCAGCTTAATGGAGTAGTGAAAACGAGAGCAGGCTATACCGGAGGAACAAAGAAGGATCCAACCTACCGGAGTATGGGAGATCATACAGAATCCCTGCTGATAGAATACGATCCTGCTTTTCTCAGCTATGAAGATCTGTTAAACATGTTCTGGAGCAGCCACAACCCGCGGAAAAAAAGTCTGTTCCGTGACCGCCAGTACATGTCTCTGCTGGTCTACAGCAGTCAGCAGCAGTATGAAACGGCAATGGCTTCCAAAGAAAAGTGGGAAAAGGAGCTCGGCGGCCCCATCAAAACGGAATTCCAGGAGGCTTCCACCTTTTATCAAGCAGAGGATTACCACCAGAAATACTTTTTGAAACGATTCCCGCGGGCGGTAAAAGCTCTTGAATCCGTGTACCCAACGGCACAACAGCTGACCGATTCGACTGTTGCAGCAAGAATGAATGGCATGGTACGCGGATCCGGCAAAACGGCAGAACTAAAAAAAGAGCTGACAACCTGGAATATTTCTGAGCAGGAGAAAGCGCAGCTGCAGCAGGCGCTTGATAACGTCCGCTGGTAAAGAGATCCAACAATAAAGAATCATTAAAGACTCCTGCGTGCAGGAGTCTTTTTTATATAAAATAACTCTTGAAATCAAACGTATGTTCGTATAAAATAAATGTATACTATTAATGTAACGAGCATATGCAGAATAAGATAGAGTAACTATTAAGCTTTAAATATTCAGAATATTATAAAAAGGGGGGGTTATGATGAATCGAAACAGATCAAAAGGTGAGATGGCCATTGAAGCGAAAGGGCTGGTGAAACGCTTTGGCGGTAAATCAGCAGTAGACGGCGTGAATTTATCTATTCCTAGTGGATCGGTCTATGGTTTTCTCGGACCAAACGGAGCTGGAAAAACGACCACAATTCGAATGCTGGCTACGTTAATGGAACCAAGCAGCGGCTCTGCCTCTATCCTCGGATACGATTTAAAGAAAGATGCCCATCACATCCGTGGAAAAATCAGTCTTACCGGACAGTTTGCTTCCGTAGATGAAGACCTTACTGGCTTTGAAAATCTAGTCATGGTAGCAAGGCTGTTAGGTTTTTCATGGAAAGAGGCAAAAAGCCGTGCGATGGAACTATTGACGGCATTCGGTCTGAAAGAAGCCGCTAAACAGCAGGTGAAAAATTATTCAGGCGGCATGCGCAGGCGTCTCGATATTGGCGCGAGCATTGTAGTGGCACCGGAGATATTGTTTCTCGATGAGCCGACAACGGGACTGGACCCAAGAAGTCGAAATCAGGTGTGGGATATTATACGGACGCTCGCAGACAGTGGCACTACGGTTTTATTAACTACGCAGTATTTAGATGAAGCCGATCAGCTTGCAGAGCGAATTGCGGTTATTGATGAGGGAAAGATCATCGCGGAAGGAACGAGCAGGGAACTGAAAGCCTCTGTCGGTGCCGGTGCGCTGACGGTTCATTTTTCTGATAGAGGGGCATGCATAAAGGGGGAAGTGCTTATCAAAAAGCAAATGCCCGGTACGCTGCAGTCTCAGCCCGATGCGGCAGCTCTTACGGTACGAACGTCTCATGCAAATGAAGGAATTGCTGTGCTGGATATATTGGCAAAGGCTGATATCGAGGTTATAGATTTTTCCTTCGGCAATCCAACGCTTGATGAAGTATTTCTAGCACTGACTGGAGAAGCAGTTGGTGAAAAAACGAAGAAAGCAGGTATCAAACAATGAAAACGCCGATTTCTTCTGTTTCCTCTGCCGCGCAGGAGTCGCTCCGGGATTCCATCGCGCAGGAAAAAAAGCTGGATAGACGTGCAGGAGCTTTGTCTGCTTCCATTACATTTGGATGGAGGGCGCTTTTAAAAATCAAGCACGTACCGGAACAATTGTTTGATGTAACTGCCTTTCCGGTTATCTTTCTATTAATGTTTACGTATTTATTTGGGGGAGCTATTGCGGGGTCAACAGGGGATTATCTGCAGTTTCTGCTGCCGGGTATTCTCGTCATGACAGTGACGATGATTACAATGTATACCGGAATGGATTTGAACAAAGATATAGTAAAAGGCGTGTTCGACCGTTTCCGGACGCTTCCAATCTGGAGACCGGCGCTGCTGGTCGGAGCGCTGGCTGTCGATATGGTTCGTTATTCCATGGCAGCGTTTATTATGATCTCTCTTGGCCTGATTCTCGGTTTTCGTCCAGAAGGCGGAGCCATCGGGGTCGTCGCTGCGGTAGGACTGCTCCTCCTATTTTCATTCAGCTTTTCCTGGATATGGACTGCGCTCGGCATTGTTATGAGGTCTGAAAAATCCCTTATGATGATCAGCATGATGTTTTTTTTCCACTCACTTTTGTCAGCAATGTGTTTGTCGATCCGCAGACCCTTCCAGGCTGGCTGCATGGATTTGTAGAGTGGAATCCTATCTCTCTTCTTGTGACAGCAATTAGAGGGCTTATGCACGGTTCTGCAACGATTCAGGATATTGGATGGGTGCTGCTCGTTTCTCTTCTGCTGACGGCGGTTTTTGCCCCGCTTACAATGTATCTGTTCCGTCACAAAAAATAATACGGAACATACGAAAGAAAGACCCTTTCCAATTGAGGAAGGGTCTTTTTCATTTGCCGCAGCATTGTCCGGCCTGCTTCTACCAGGTAAACGTAACTGCTGATTCAGCAGGGAGGGAATACATAAACGATTCATCGTCTTCTTGTACTTTAAATTCCTGCTCCCCGGCACTGAGATTGGCGGCAATTAAGACATGAGAACCGTCCGGATTCTCAAAAGCCACTGTTTCAATCTCATCAGCATAGTGGGTGGAATCAATGCGCACCGCACCGGGTTCAACAAATTTGCTCGCATGCCCAAGCGTGTAGTATTCAACATTTTCTGTTATATCCCCCGTATCAGGATCAATGGTAACCACCCCGCGGCAGTCAGGACATCCGCCGTTTTGAGGACCGTCTGATGGATCAAGGGCCAGGTTCCAGAACTGGACACTTTCCGCATAATTTCTTGTGCCGCCGATCAGCATATTGGTCATGTTCCAGCTTAGATTCTCCCCGAAATCGGTATTCCAGCTGCCGCCGCTGCACTCAGTTACGTAGATGTTTTTATTTGGATAAGCCTCATGAACATCGGTCATCGCCTCAGGTTCACCAGCGTAGCAGTGAAAAGCCATACCGTCTGTATAGTCATTGGCCTGTTCATCACCGAGCACTGCATTGGCATAATCAAGCCCGGTATCCCAGTTGTGATCAAAAGCGATGATTTCTGTTTCAATATTCTCTTCCTCGAAAGCGGGGCCCAAATGTTCCCTGATAAAGTCACGCTGTTCGATGCCGTTCATACTCATTGTTGGATATTCCTCTGACGTATATTCAGGCTCATTCTGCACCGCTACAGCATCAACTTCCACGCCTTCCTCTTCATAGGCCTGAATGTACTTCACAAAATAGTCCGCATATGTTTCGTAAATCGCAGGATCCGTATAATCAAGAAACGACCCGTTGAATGTGTATTCTTCCTTCATCCATGGCGGTGCCGACCAGGGAGAGCCGAAGATAAATATATCTTCGTTTTTATCCTGAATTTCTCCAAGAAGCGACCATACTTCCCGATCCGGTTCAATCGAGAAGTTTTCCAGATCGTAATCAGTGCCGCCTTCCTCTACATCGTTGTAGGAGTAGCTGAGCGGATCACCGTTTTCGTCTACAGAATAATCGGATGCTCCAATAGAATGACGGATAAAATTCATGTTAATGCCATCATCTGTAAAAATGTCATCCAGCAGATCATCTTTTTGATCCGGCGTCAGAACATTGTTAATGAGATAGGCGGAAGATCCGGTTACCGCCATGCCAAATCCTTCGATTTCCTGATAAGTGGTGTCCGGGTCGACTTCCACAGTCAGGGGAGCCTCCGGTGTCTCTTCATCCGGCTGGAATTCTATCTCCGCCTGTTCATCAAGCAGGTTTTCCTCGTCGCCTGTAGTAAGCCAAACTTCCGCACTGTTATCTAAATAATCTGCAAGACGGAAAACGCCGATTACAGCAGCAAGCAGGGCAGCCATAATGAGTCCTGTTCGTAACCATTTATTTTTAAGTATATAAACCGCTCCCTTACTAATTTAATATAGCCGCTGATCGGGCACTCGTTCATTATATCCATTTTAACGAACGAAATACAATTAAATAAACCTTATATAGAACAGAGAGCGGAAAATATTATTCAAGCACAGCTGAAAAATTAAAAAACGCTTCTGTCTATCTTAGTGATAGACAAAAGCGTTTGGGTGGAAAATAATGCCGCTATGTTAGCTGTAGTAGCGTTCCAATCCTCTAACAATGGCGTTGGCTGCAGCTTCACGAAAAGCACTGGAGCGGAGTTTCTCCGCGTCAGACGGCTCATCCATGAAAGCGACCTCAGCAAGAACAGCCGGCATGGATGTATTCCGGATAACAGAATAGTTTGCATCCTTACTGCCACGGTCAGCTGTTCCAAGAGCTTTGATCATTTCTTCCTGAATCAGGCCGGCAAGCTCTGCGCCGTCCTGACTGCCGGTATAATAGAACGTTTCTGTACCGGAAGCTGCACCATTTGCAGCATTCGCATGAATACTCACAAAGCTGCTGGCACTTGCAGCATTGGCTATACGAGCGCGCTCTTCAAGACCTACATAAACATCGGAAGTTCTTGTCATAACCACGTCAGAGCCGGCAGCATTTAATTTCTGCTGCACCCGCTGGCCAATATCAAGCACTACATCTTTTTCCTGAAGACCGTTGGCAACAGCTCCGGGATCACTGCCGCCGTGACCGGGGTCGATGGCAATCGTTTCACCAGCAAGCGGATTTCCGCCTCCGGCCGGAGGTGTAACAGGTGCAGGCGTGCTGCCTTCTACAACCGACAATTAATTAAGGCTTACATAGCCATACGTGTCATTAAAGTAGATAAGTGCCCAGTTGCCGACCGTATCCTCTACTTCGACTGTGGTGCCGTTTGGCAGCGAGCCGCGGATTTCAGAGGAGGCATTGGCGCCGGAACGGACGTTCAGGCTGTTATTTACTCCTGTGACTGTGCCCTGGTACTGGCCCGTGCGATCACCTGATCCGGCGGAAGGTTCATTTAGATCAACGTAGTTCATGCTGACATACCCATATGTATCGTTGAAATAAATAAGCGCCCAGTCTCCTACAATGTCTTCAATTTCAATGGTAGAACCGTTAGGCAGCCATCCTCTAACTTCTGAGGAGGCATTTGCACCGGAGCGGACATTCAAACTGCTTTCTACTCCGCTGATAATTCCTGTCTGGCTTATTTCGTTTGCGCTCGCTTCTCTTTGTTCCTGAAAAGGAGAAAAGAAAAGCAGCAGACTTGTAACAGCCAAAGCAAAAACCATAAAAGCGGCTGTCTGTTTTTTGTTCATACATCGCTCCTTTTTTTATGGCAGTTTCTTTGATTTCCCTGCTGCAGGATAATATCCTCAGTAGAACAGCTTATGTATTCAGGAAAAAAAAGACCATGTATGAAATACTACCTGTAGGACCGAAATTTGAAAAGTCCCATTCTTCAATTAGTTCTTACCTATTACTGGAAAAAGAAGTGCTTTTTCAGGGATAGAACAATGTTTTAAAACGAAGGGAAGAATCTTTTTAAAATGAATGCAGGATTATAGGCAGTGAAGGGTATAGTCGTAAAAAGGGCTGTATAAACCACAGCAGGAAGTATGGAAAGGAAGGACAGACCTATGGATAAACAGGAAGTAATAATAATCGGGGCAGGGCCTACCGGTCTTACGCTGGCGCTTGAGCTTTCCCGTTATCATATTCCAATTCGCATCATCGCTAAAGACAGCGGTCCCGGCCAGGCATCAAGAGCAATGGCCGTTGTGCCGAGAACGCTGGAGTTTTACCGGCAGTTTGGCATTGACCAGGAAGTAATAAACAATGGCATCAAGCTGGATAACATTCTGGTACGGGTGGAAGGAGAAGAAAAAGCGGCAGTTAATTTTCAGCTGCTCGGCGGTGATTTGAGTCCCTATCCATTTGTGCTGACTTATCCTCAGGATGACCATGAAGCATTTCTCATTAGCAAAACTAAAAGCGCAGGGGATTGAAATAGATTGGGGAACGGAGCTTGTATCCTTTACTCATAATGACACAGGGACGACGGCTGTAGTCAAAAAAGACGGTCGCACGGAAGAAATTCAAAGCTCTTATCTTGTAGGCTGCGACGGAGCTTCAAGCATCGTGCGGACAGAACTTGATATTGATTTTACAGGCGGTACCTACCCACAGATATTTTGTGTGATTGATATTGAAGGAGAAGGAGAAGCTATTAGTTCGAAAAGTATGAACATGTGTTTCAGCGGAGATGAATTTGCGATCTTTATGCCGGTACGAAGCAGTAAAACGACCAGGCTGATTAGTATTATACCGAGAGAGCTGCAAAAGCAGGGAAAGACTTCGTTTGAAGATATAAAACCATTTCTGGAATCTGCATTTAAAGTGCGGATTGATAAAGTAAACTGGTATTCGACGTACAGCGTTCATCATCGTGTGGCTGAACACTTTCAACAGGGTCGTGTGTTTTTAGCCGGGGATGCCGCGCACATACACAGTCCTGCCGGCGGACAAGGAATGAATACGGGAATCGGTGATGCGGTGAACCTGGGCTGGAAGCTTGCATCCGTCATTCAACAACGGGCACATCCATCTATATTGGAAACATACAGCCCGGAGCGACGTACCTTTGCTAAGGTCCTTGTGGCAAGCACCGACCGTGCGTTTACAAGAATCGTTGCAAAAGATAAACCGAGCAAGCTGCTTCGTAAAAATATTATTCCGGCCGGGATCCCTCTGTTAAATTATTCCAGATTTATCCGGCGGATTGTATTTAATATTCTTTCCCAGATTCGTGTAAATTATAAAAAAAGCGATCTGAGCTATGGACACAAAAACAGGCTGCACGCCGGCCAGCGCCTCCCGTATACGGGCTATAACTATGATGCGCTGAATGAAATGGACTGGCAGATTCATATATATGGTCAGGCAAGTGACTCTATGAAAGAATTTGCGTCACGGCACCATATTTCTTTATTTAAATGGCCGTGGGATAAGCGAGCTTCCAAGGCGGGACTCGTCGAAGATGCTCTCTGCTTTATCCGTCCCGATGGACATATCGGATTTTTAAGCGAATATCAGGATACCTATGAGCTGAATGCCTACATGAGAGAGCACGGAATCGTTACAGAAGCGGCCAAAAGCCATGCAGCAAATTAGTGAAAACGTGATATAGTATTAGAAGCTCGGGATAAGGGAGGGCTTATGGAAATATCCAAAGCACGTTTTGCTGCTTTATGTATCTGTCATAGCATTTTGTTTCTTTTTTCCATTCTGCTGCTTGGCCTTCTGCTGAGCGGTATCCTTACAACAGAGAGAAATGGTCTCTACCTTGTATTGGGATCTATTATTCTTTTTTCCAGCATCATTGGCATAGATAATATACTGAAAATGCTGGAAGAAAGAAAAATAGCATAAAAAAGCTCCGCTTCTTTATACGAGAAGCGGAGCTTTTATGCGTCTATGGGTTATTGCTCTGTGTATTGTTGTTTGGGTTGGATTCAAGCAGCAGCAAGCCGGAAGAAGAAGGATCCCGCTGCTGGAGCTCGTAGAGAGAAGCGGTCAGCTCCATAAACCACGGTTTGTCATTGGATTCGAGTGCCAGATCTATCATATTGAGCAGACCGGCTTCATAATCGAGGCCTGCATTTTCGAGTTTCGTTACTTTCTGCTGAATAAGCGCTATCTTACGGCCGATAGATGCTTTGTTATCGGAAGATACGACAACCAGTGTTACCGTTTCGTTTAAGGAATTAACGTGATCGACATACCCAAAAATCAGCTCATCATTGTTTGTTACAGCTTTTACCCAATCACCATATTGAAGCGTATTTTTATTTGTGAGCATTCTGTAAACCTCCTCAAAGGATATCTAAAAATAGAGAGTGCCTTGTCTTCGGGTCCATAGCAGGAATGCGGTTAATTAATTCTTATTGTACCTTACTGGGGTAAGGCACCGTCAACTTATCTGCTTTTATCGAGCAGATCGGATAAATCAGCGATCGTATAATTTTTTAAAAAGTCTCCTAAATGCTCTTCAGCATCAATCAGAATGATCGAAAGAAGCGTATTTGTGGACGAATAAAGCGAATACGATACACTCTCTTCTGTTTTCTTAAATTGCAGTGTGCCTTCAGCAGTTATTTGGTAGATATCCCATAAATTGATCCGGCACGGGTCTCCTATTAGAGAAAAACCGCCGCCGATGCCTTCTTTAGATTCCACGTATCCGCAGTCTCTAAGAACGCTCAGAACTCTTCTTACCTGGACCGGATGAGCCTGGGCACTGGAAGCTATTTCAGTGCTTCTTGCATAGCGTTCCGGCTTTGTATCGAGAAATAACAAACTATGCACAGCGAGTGAAAACTCTCTATTCACAGGCATCACCCTTTCCCGGGGAAGCGATCCTTCTATATACTGTAAGTATAATTGTTACAGAAAATTCTGTCAATTAAAAAGAAGTGCTAATGGTATTTTTTTCAAAAAAGAAGGTTGAATATTTTATCTATTGTGCTATAGTAGTGGCAAGTTCATAAGTAATCCGCTAGGGGTGCCGTAAATGGCTGAGACAAGATGTATCTTGGTCCCTTTGAACCTGATCTGGTTAATACCAGCGTAGGAAAGTGGAGACGGCATCCTGCAGTATGGTTATTTTTTAGACTATATATGTTCAGGGCCACTCCACAACGGGGTGGCCCTTTTTTGTGCCTCCGGTTGTTCTGTCGGTATCACCTGCGGATGCTTATGGCATCAAAGGAGGTCTTTTGACATGAAATTTTCTGAACAGCTTTGGAAGGACACAGAACACTTATTTGAAGCAAGCTATAACAACCCGTTTATCCGGGGTATTGCTGAAGGGGAGCTGCCAGCTGCTTCTCTTACACACTATGTGAAACAGGATTATGAATACCTGAATGCCATGATCAAAGCAAAAGCATATGGCATAACTAAATGTAATTCAAGAGAAGATATGGCCATGTTTAACGATACGATTGAATTTGTATTAAACAGTGAAACACATCCACACCATAATTTGTGTGAGCAGGCAGGAGTATCCTATGAATCGCTGCAGGGATATGACCTGGCGCCGGCAGCCCAGCATTATACCCTGCAGATGCTGCATTATTCCTCGACAGGCACCCTTGGAGATGTGATAGCTGTTACACTTGCATGCCCATGGGTGTACTTGTATGTAGGAGAGAAGCTCATGGAAGAGGTCAGCCCGGGACCGGAGCATCCATTTAACGACTGGATCCGTTTTTACGGAGACAGGGAGGAGCGGGAAATGTATAAATACATTGATCGGCTTGATGAACTGGCAGAGACGGCAGGGGAAGAAGAAAAAAATAGATGGCGCCGGTTATTTATGGAAGGCTGCCAGCTGGAGTATATGTTTTTTGACATGGCTTTTCATGCGGCGGACTGGCCGTTTGAGCGCACGCTGGAAGAAACAGGACGTAAGGGATGAAAGCTGAGAAACTAAATCTCCGGGACATTGTAGTCATTGCATTTATTTCAGCCGTGTTTGGCGTACTTTATTTGCTTTGGGTTCTGCTTGGTCAGGTAGTGAGTGGTGTGATAGGGCCGGTAGGCGGCGGTTTGATGGCCGGCTTCTGGATACTGGCTCCAATTGTGTGTATGTATATTATCCAGAAACCGGGAACCGCTCTTCTTGCTGAAATGATTGCAGCCGGAACGGAAATTATGGTTGGCTCGGTAAATGCCGGTGCCGTATTAATTCTTGGTTTTACTCAGGGACTTGGGGCTGAGCTTATTTTCGCCTTGTTCTTCTACCGTTATTTCTCGCTGCCGGTCTTAATGCTGGCGGGTATGGGAGGCACCTTTGCGGCTTTTTGGACGCAGTACTTCTTATATGGAATCAACCAGTATTCCTTTATTGTTGCTGCAGCGATGATGGGGACGATGCTGATCAGCGGAGCACTTTTAGCCGGATGGGCGGGAAAAAGCTTTAGTGATGCGCTGGTGAAAACAGGGGTGCTCGATCGATTTGCATTAGGAAAGCAGTACCGCAGCCGAACGATGGAAAAGGATATCTCATGATAACAGCCGATCAGCTTACAGTGACTTATCCATTTACGAAGGAACCAGCGATGGCCGGCTTCACATCAAGAATTAGGAGTGGAGAAAATGTGCTGGTAATTGGTCCAAGCGGATCGGGTAAAAGCACGCTCACTCTGGCTGTGCAGGGCATTCTCCCGAGATCGGTAGAAGCAGACGTGGCAGGAGAGCTTCAGGTGGACGGAGAAATACCATCACATCGAAGCATAATGGAAGCAGCCGCTAAAACAGGCGTATTGTTTCAGGATCCGGATACTCAGTTCTGCATGGCAGTCATTCGTGATGAATTAGCATTTACAATGGAAAACAGAGCCATTGCTCAAGAAAAGATGGACAGCCGAATGCAAAGCGCGTTAAAAGCGGTGGGAATGCAAGCGCATATTGATACAGCGATACATGCTTTATCCGGCGGGATGAAGCAAAAAGCGGCGATGGCATCTCTCTGGTGCCAGGACCCCGATATATGGATTATTGATGAACCAATGTCCCAGCTTGATCCTGCCGCCCGCCGCAGTCTGGCTGAATGCCTGCAGGTAATTAAACAGGACGCAGAAAAGACGCTGATCATGATTGAACATCAGCTCGATGAGGTTGTCGAGCTGGCAGACCGGCTGATTGTTATGGACGATAGAGGGTCCGTATTTGCAGATGGTGCCCCGCGGGACGTGTTGACTGAACATACAGAGGCTATGGTAAGCATGGGTATTCGGCTGCCGTCTGTTACAAAAACAGCCTATGCCCTGCTGAATAAGCACCCGGAACTGTTCAGGAGGATGCCTGTAACTATAAAGCAGTGGCAGGAGGGAACAAGGCATCTCCCTGCAGAAATAATCAACCGCGTGCTTCCTGTCCCAGCTGGAAGCGGGAGGATTGATGATAAAAATATAGTGCTGGAGGGAGAAAAGCTCAGTTTCCGCTATAAAGGCACCAAAGTAATAGATGAGCTGAGCTGCCGGTTTTATAAGGGAGAGTTCCACGCGATAGTCGGCCGCAACGGATCAGGGAAAAGCACGCTGTTTCAACTGCTTACAGGCTGGCTGAAACAGGAGCAGGGGGATGTGTCTTTGTTCGGGGAAAAGCTCACCCGAAAATCGATGAAAAGAATCGCATCTGCGATTGGTATTGTGTTTCAGCAGCCGGAACATCAGTTTATTCATGTAACGGTGGAAAAAGAGCTGAGACACAGCATGGAAATCGAAGGATGGAAAGAAGAAGCTATAAAAGAACGTGTGGAGGAATTACTCGATCTGTTTGCCCTGCAGCACAAAAAAATGAGCCATCCTTTTCAGCTGAGTCAGGGACAGAAACGACGACTTTCGACAGCTGTCATGCTTACAAGCAGTCAGTCGATTCTTTTGCTTGATGAACCGATGTTTGGCCTGGACCAGAGAAACACCGATGCCCTTTTAATGATACTTCGAAAGCTGCAGGAAGAAGGCAAGACGATTGTCATGATTACACATGATTTGAATGTTGTTTATTCCTATGCCAGTCGTGTGATTGCGATAGATGAAGGGGTTGTTTATTATGAAGGAGACACAGCCTCTTTTTTCCATCATCCAGATCAGATTCATCGTGCCGGCGGGGTAATACCAGCCTGCATGGAGATGCGACAAGAAAAGGAACGATTGATCTATGTTTGAAGCGTATCAGCACCAGAACGCATTTTTGCAGCGTGTACATCCCACCGTGAAGCTGTTGAGTCTTCTAATAATAATGCTTTGCATGATTCCTATATACGACGTATGGCGGCCATTGTTACTTCTAACAGCTACAGTGACTGCTATTGCGGTATTAGGACGTGTTCCTATTCAGCGTCTGCTTCTTATTCTGCTGCCATTCCTGTTCTTTGGGTTTAGTTTTGTTTGGCTGCAGGCCGTGTTTCCGGAGGAGCGGGGGGAGACAGTGTTATTTCAAATCGGCAGCCTTCCCATTGCTGCTGAAAATATCGAAATTGGTCTTTCGCTCGGACTGCGTGCGCTCGTTTTCGCTTCCTGGTCGTTATTGTTTGTGTTAACGACGAGTCCAACTGCTTTAGTGCTGAGCCTGATGGAAAAATGGAAACTTACGCCCGGCATAGGATACGGGCTGATGGCTGCGTATCGATTCCTGCCTCAGCTGCATGAAGAGTTCAGGCAGATAAAAAGGGCTCATCACATGCGCAGTATGGGAAACAAGCAAAGTGTATGGAAGTGGAAACAGTACGCTATACCATTAATGGCCGGAGCCATCCGTAAAGCGGAAAGAACGGCAGCTGCTATGGAAGTGAAAGGATTTGACGGGGCCGGAAACCGCACCCGCTATCAGGCCATGCCTTACCATAAAGAAGATATAGTTTTTATGGGCGGCGTTCTTTTAACAGCAGTAAGCTTAGTGTGGTTCCCTATATAAATAAACATATGTAATGAGCACTCTCTGTGATGTTATTCGCAGAGAGTGCTTTTTTATTTCTTCATAAAAACCCTTGTGAGATTATCTGCTTGGAAAATTTAAAATTATTAGAATCTTCTATTGGAATTGATAGATGTGTATGCTACTTTTATTTAAAGAACAATTAAAGACAATTTCTTAAAAGGAGTGTATAATGTGAATAATAGTGAAGGTAAAGGAAAATCTACGTTTTTTATGAAGTTTTTGGACTGGGTGGAAAAAATGGGAAATAAGCTTCCCCATCCTTTTATGCTTTTTGTTTACCTGGCGCTTGGCGTTATTTTAATTTCATCCGTCATAGGCTGGTTCAATGTTAGCTTTGAAGATCCTCAGACAGGGGACACTCTTGCTATTCAGCCGCTGCTTTCTGTATCGGGTCTGGAATATATGCTGTCTTCCATGCTGGAAAACTTCACAGGCTTTGCACCGCTTGGCCTTGTGCTTGTTATGATGTTTGGTATCGGCCTGGCTCAGAAGGTCGGTTTGATGGAAACGTTTATGAAAAAGACAATTCTGCAGGCACCTAAACGTTTTGTTACATATGCTGTAATTGGTACAGGTGTTATTGGAAACCTGGCTTCCGATGCAGCGTTCGTCATTATTCCTCCACTTGCAGCGATGGTATTTTACGCACTGGGCAGGCATCCGCTTGTAGGGATTGCTGCAGGTTTTGCCGGGGTAGGTGCCGGTTTTACGGCTAACGTCATGATTACGGGAACAGATGCCCTGCTGTCTGGTATTTCGACTGAAGTAGCCCAGACGGTAAACCCGGAAATAACGGTATCACCTGTAGACAACTGGTATTTTATGCTGTTTTCTGTGTTAATGCTTATGATTATTGGTGCATGGATTACAGAGCGTATTGTTGAACCGAGATTAGGTGTTTATGATCCGAAATTTGGGGACGATGCCGTAACATCTGAGGAAATCGAACAAATCACTCCTGAAAAAAACAGAGCGCTTAGAAATGCGGGAATATTTGGACTGTTATACGTGGCAGCTGCCGCAGCTCTCATTGTCCCTCCCAACGGTATTCTGAGAGGGGAAGGCGGCGCAGTTCTTGAATCTCCTTTTCTGGATAACATTATTCCTATTATTTTATTCTTCTTTATTACAGTAGCGATAGCTTACGGTGTTACGGTCAAAGCTATTCAAAAGCCGGGGGATGTTCCCGACTTTATGGCATCGGCAATGAAAGATATGTCAGGGTACATTGTTCTTATTTTCGCAGCCTCTCAGTTTATTGCCTACTTCGGCTGGACGAACCTATCAGCATTTCTCGCTGTAACCGGAGCTGAAACATTGACCTCTGCCGACTTTACCGGCATGCCGGTGCTGGTAGGATTCATTCTGCTGGCTGCGGTATTGAATTTATTCATTTTCAGTGGTTCGGCACAATGGGCATTGATGGCTCCAATCTTTATTCCAATGTTTATGTACCTGGATTATAATCCGGCCTTTGTACAGCTGGCGTATCGGATTGCCGATTCTTCCACTAATGTTATTACCCCGTTAAATCCATATGTACCGATGGTATTGGCATTTATGAAACGCTATGATAACCGTGCTGGTTTTGGTACGTTGTTTTCCATTATGCTTCCTTACGCATTAATCTTTTTAGGTATTTGGATTGTAATCTTTATCGTCTGGACGTTAATAGGGCTGCCTATTGGACCGGGTGTTGAAATGTATTAGATTAACAAGTATTAAAGGAGACGTTTATGCAGATTACACCTTTTAATGAAATAGAGAAAAAGAATGTATTAAATGAAGCTACAATCCTCCGCCGGGATTTTCACCAGCATCCTGAATTGAGCGGACAAGAATACAGAACATCAGAGAGTATAAAAGCCTTTTTAAAAGAGAATGGAATTGAATATATTCATGGCTATGCACAGACAGGGGTATTGGCTGTGATCAAAGGGGAAAGAGCAGGAGCAACGATAGCGCTTCGTGCTGATATAGACGCCCTGCCTATTCAGGAACAGGTAGAATCCGCATACAAATCCACAAAAGACAATGTGATGCACGCCTGCGGCCATGATGCGCATACCGCGATGATGCTCGTGACAGCCAAACAGCTTCACGATCACCGGGAGAATATAGAGGGTACTGTACTCTGTGTATTTCAAACCAGCTGAAGAAAATGCACCGACAGGAGGAGCGGCGGCTATGATGGAGGATGGCGTCTTTTCCCATTATCAGCCGGACGCTATCTTAGCCCAGCACGTCTGGCCTGATCTGCCTGTTGGAACATTCGGTATCCTCGAAGGTCCAATGATGGGTAACTCAGATAGATTTACGATTACAATAAAAGGTTCCGGCGGCCATGCGAGCATGCCTCATCAAACCAATGATGCGATTATTGCTGCCGGCCAGATGATAGCGCTCCTGCAGACGATTGTGAGCAGAAACGTCAATCCATTGGATTCAGCTGTTGTGACGATTGGAGAGCTTCATGCAGGAGAGCGTTATAATGTTATTGCGGGAAAGGCTGTCCTCGAAGGGACGGTGAGGACGTTCAGCCCGAAAGTAAAAGACCAGGTGAAAAAAAGAATGACCGAAATCATCTGCGGGCTGGAAGAGGTATTTAACCTTACAATTGATATGGAATACCTCGACGGTTACCCGGCCACTGTAAATGACGGGAATGGGTGAAAGTGATCCGCCAATCCGCGGATCATCTTTACGGAAAAGAATCCCTTCCCGAAATAGAGCCGAGTCTCGGGGAGAGGACTTCGCACGGTTTTTGCAGCAGTATCCAGGTGCTTACTACTGGCTTGGCACTGCTATACCGGAAAGAGAAGTCCAAAAACCTCTCCACGATCCATCTTTTGATATAAATGAAGAGGCCCTTTTGTACGGAGTGGAATTAATGACAGCTAATGCGCTGAATGGGCTGGCTCATCTGAACAAAGAAAAGGAGAGGCTGCAGAATGGCTGACACAATACCCGATGTAGAAAAATGGATAATGGAACACAGCACAATGCTAATGCCTGGCGTCAAACCAGGCATCAGCTTCCGGAAGTGGGCTGGACCGAAATTATGGCAACGTTTTCTATTGTAGAGCACTTGAAGTCTTTAAACGGTGACGTTTCATATGGCAAAACGTTCATAGATACCAAATCCAGGCAGGGCATGATTAATGAGCAGGAGTGGGACAGAGCAGCTGAACGTGCAGAAGAAAATGGCGTACCCGCTTCCTTTATTGCTGAATTAGAACAAGGGCATACAGGTGCTGTCATTCAATTTGATACCGGCCGGTCCGGTCCTCATGTAGCATACCGGGTTGATATAGACGCCCTGCCCATTAAAGAGTCCAAGGATGCAGCACATGAGCCGGTAAAAAACGAATTTCAGTCGCAGATTCCCGGTGCGATGCATGCCTGCGCCCATGACGGGCATACAGCCATTGGTTTAGGGATAGCGACATATATATCGGAGCATCTGCAAGATCTTATTGGTAGAATTACGGTGATTTTCCAGCCGGCAGAAGAAGGAAGCCGGGGGGCAAAAGCCGTTGTTAATAAGGGGTGGCTTGACGACGTTGATTATTTTCTCAGTGGCCATATTGGCATCGCTTCTCTTGCTGTCGGGGAAATTGCAGCAACCAGCAGTGAATTTTTGGCTACGACGAAATTTAATGTATCGTTCCATGGAACATCCGCCCATGCAGGAGCAAAGCCGGAGGAAGGATGCAATGCGCTTTTAGCAGCCGCTACAGCTGCGACTCAGCTTCATGCTGTACCGAGGCATTCCGCGGGAGCCTCCCGCATTAATGCAGGCTACCTGAACGCCGGATCCGGTCGTAATATTATTGCCGATACGGCAGAGCTTCATGGAGAGACCAGAGGCAGCACCACTGACATTAATGCGTTTATGATAAAAGAAGCGAGGCGGATTATTGAAGCTTCTGCACTGATGCATAACGTTGACTATCAGTTTACGATAGTCGGACAGGGAGAAGCGGCAGTGTGTGATGAGGAGTGGAAGCAATGGGTGCCGGCTGCTCTACAGAACAGCCGCCTGATTACGAATGTTCATGCGTCTATGGCTGTCGGAGCCTCGGAGGACGTTACGGTTATGATGAATCATGTACAAAAGCAAGGCGGAAAAGCAACGTATATGATATTTGGCACGCCGCTTAAAGCCGGACATCATCATCCGGCATTTGATTTTGACGAAAAAGTGCTGCAAACCGCTGCAGCTGCCTGTCTTCAGCCTTTAGTAACCCAAATATGGACAGCATCGGAGGAGAAGTAATGAAAGAATGGCTGTATCAACATTTACTTGAATTAAATACGACGGAAACGATGGAGCAGCCGGACGGCTTCACCCGGCTGGGCTATTCTGCTGAGGAAATGGAGGCGATGGATGCTTTTAAAAAAACAGCTTCCTCTCTGGATATGGAAATAGAGCGGGATGAGGCAGGAAATATACACGCCGTATGGAATCCGGAAAGCAGCGATAAGCCGCTGCTTGCGTTTGTATCGCATGTGGATACTGTAACAAACGGAGGAGGGTATGACGGGGTCGCCGGGGTGCTGTGCGGGCTCGGAGTAGTGAAAAGCCTTCAGGATGAAGGATTCAAGCCGGAACGTCCGATTGCAGTGATCTGTTTTGCTTCAGAGGAGTCTGACCGATTTGGTGTGTCAACACTTGGAAGCAAAGCGGCCGCCGGGAAACTGAATACGGAGGCGAAAGCATCACTAGCTGACTTATTAGATAAAGATGGAGTATCTATTCGGGAAGCCGTCGAAGCGACTGGTTTAAAATGGGACAACATGGAGCAGGCGGAAAAAAGCAATAGCCGCTATCACCGCGTGCTGGAACTGCATATTGAACAGGGCACGCAGATTGAAGAAGCGGGCAGGGAGGCAGCAGCAGTGGAGGCTATCGCCTGTCCCATCCGCTTAATTGTCACAATAAACGGAAAAAGCAGTCATACGGGCACGACCCCGATGCATAACAGAAAAGATGCTCTGCTCGCTGCCGCTCCAATCATCAGCTATACAGCAGCGAAAGCTGTTGAACTGGAAGCGGAAGCAGCTACTCCTTTAGTAGCCACCGTCAGTTCAATTGAATGCACGCCGAATTCGATGACGGTCATCCCGGGTTCCGTGGAACTGGGCATAGATATTCGAAGTGTCGACGATGCGTTGAAGCAGAAAATGGCGGACGGCATCCGTGGAAAATTAGTTAAAATGGAAGAGGAATTTGGCGTAGAAACCGAAGTACAGGAATTAGTGAATAATCCTTCCGTTTTTCTCGACAAGCAGGTCCATCAATCGCTTCGCGAATCAATCGAGGAAGCGGGCTTTCTTTCTTATTCTATGAACAGCGGCGCAGGACATGATATTATGAACATGTCAGCCAAATGGGCCTCGGGTCTTCTATTTATTCCATGCAGAGATGGAATAAGCCATCACCCGGCTGAACACGCAGACATAGAAGATTTAGAAAAGGGAGTTAAAATCATGACACATTATGCAAAAAAAAAGCAGGCGGATCGGACTGTGAAAATTAAAATTGGAACAGTCGGACCAGATGATTCAGTAAAGCTTCTTATGGATGAAGTAAAAAAATACGATGAATTTGAAGCGGTACCATTTTGCTACAAGCAGACAAAAGAAATTAATGAACTTCTTACAAAAGATCAGACAGATATCACATACTGGCTTTTCTCCGGACAGGCCCCTTATGATATGGCGGTTTCGAATCGCCTCGTAGACAGCAGAAATGCAGGCTTTCCTCCTTTATACGGGGCAAGCCTGTTGGGCCGTCTCGTCGAAGGGCAGTACCGGGAAAATAAATTATTCCAGTCCATCAGTCTGGACACGATTCAGGAGCAGGAAGTAAATGAGGTCAAAAAGGAATTTCTGCCTTCGGAGCTTACCGTCCATACGCTCTCCTACTCAGGATACAAGCCTTCTGAAGAAATTATTGCCTTCCACAAGCATCTCTATGAGCAGAATAAGATTGAAGCCGCATTCACCTGTATAAGAGAAGTATACATAGAGCTGCAGAAACAGGGGATTCCCTGTTTCAGAGTAACTCCTGCAAAATTATCGATTCAGCTGACGTTGAAATACATTAAAGAAAGAGCACAGTCGATGCTGTATCAAAAAGCGCAGATCGCCATTGTTGCGATTGAAGTGAGAGAACGAACAGACAAGAAGGAAGCTTCTTTTTATTCTATGAAAAGAAAATACCAGGAGCTGGATCTAAAGCGGTGGCTGCTGCATTATGCGGAAAAGGTCGGCGGTTCCTACATGCAGATTGGAGACGGAACCTTTTTTATTTATACGACCCGGGGAGAACTGGAGTGGTACGGGGACAAATTGTGGTTCCAATTCATGAAGGATGCAGAGGCTAACGCCAGTCTTCAAACCAATGTTGTAGTAGGATACGGTAAAACGGCAATGGAATCGGAAGGCAATGCTAGAAGTGCTTTGAAAGAGGCTCAGGAAAATAATAACGGTAGTATTATTCATGTAGATGAGGACAAAAGAAGAACCGAGCATCAGCCGGATGAAGAGGCTATATCCTATGACATGCGCAGGATAAACGAAGCCGGTTCTGCGGATATGGCGCTGAGTCCGGCGATGATCAATAAAGTCAATTCCCTGAGCCGCTACTATGGACAGGATCTCGTAACCGCCCAGGATATTTCACGCTGGCTGAACAGCTCGATCCGCAACGGCAACCGAATTCTGGCGAAGCTTGAAGAAATGAACATAGCCGAACGCACCGGCGGCGAACAGTCCGGACAAAGAGGCCGGCCGAGAAAAATTTACCGGTTGAATTTTAATTAGCAGCGATAAAAACCCTTCTAGTTTATAGAAGGGTTTTCGGGATGGTCGATATGCATTTATTTTTAATAAATGTTTTATGTATGGCGGGACTGTGTGGGAATCGAACCCACCGGAGACGACACGCGCCTCCCTGAAGGTTTTGAAGACCTCGGTAAGCACCAGCTACACAACCAGCCCCATCTGTTTTTATTGGTGCACTTCGCTATTCTACTATCCCGTTAAGGGAATTACAACTATTTAACCTAAAGGCTGAGTGTTACCCTAAAACAAGTCCGTTGAAGAAACAAGCAGGACTTGTTTTATTTGATTGGGAAGCCGCCGGGATAGTAAGATGGAACAGTAGAAAAGCGCCGGACGAGAGAGGCAGGGACCAGCATGGCAAAACGAATGCTTACAGTAGGAATGGCCGGGCATATTGACCACGGCAAAACAACGTTAACGAAAGCATTAACCAATATAGATACGGATAGACTGAAAGAAGAAAAGGATCGCAGCATATCGATTGAACCGGGGTTTGCCCCGCTTACCCTGCGGGAAGATATGGATGTCTCTATTATTGATGTGCCGGGGCACGAACGATTTATCCGGCAGATGATTGCCGGAGTCGCAGGAATTGATGGGGTGATCTTAACTGTTGCAGCCGATGAAGGCGTTATGCCGCAGACAAAAGAGCACCTGGAGATATTAACGCTTCTCGGCATTCCGGGGAGCGTCATTGCTGTAACAAAGGCAGATAAGGTGGATGAGGAACTGCTGGAGCTGGCTGGGGAAGATATCCGTGATGAAGTACAAGGTACGCCATTTGCCAACGCGGAAATGGTTTTTATAGACAGCCTGAGCGGACGAGGTCTGGACGAATTGAAACAGCAGCTGATTCATATGCTGGAAAAAGTACCGGACCGTGATCCCCGCGGCGCCTTTCGTCTGCCAATTGATAATGTATTCAGCGTGCACGGGCAGGGAACTGTCGTCAGAGGTACAGTATATGAAGGAAGTGTTGCAGAAGGAGAATCCCTGCAGCTTCTTCCTCAGCAGACATTCGTGAAAGTGCGGCAGCTTCAGGTTCATCATGAGCCGGTAAAGTCGGGAAGTGCCGGACAGAGACTTGCGCTCAACATCAGCGGCGTGTCGAAACAGGAGGTACACCGCGGTGACGTTCTTGTGGCTGCACAGCACTACACAACAACCGATCGGCTGGACGTTGTCCTGCACGGTGCGTCAGCTGCAGAATACGCTGTAAAACAGCGCAGCTACGTCATGCTTCATCTCGGTACGGCGGAAGTATATGGCAAAGTGATCTTCTTTGACCGAAATACGCTGGAACCCGGGTTTGATCAGGTGATCTGTCAGCTGGAGCTTGAAGAAAAAGTAGTTACGAAAAGAGGGGACGCCTTCATTCTGCGCCGCCCTTCCCCGGCAGAGACATTTGCCGGCGGCTGGGTGATTCAGGCCCAGGCGGACAAGCACCGCTTCGGCACGGATACCATACAAGCACTCGAGAAAATGATGGAGGACACTCCGGAGGAGCAGCTGTTGGAAGCGATCCGAATCCATGCATGGCTTACGAAAGAAGAGGCGGCCCTGCAGACGGGCCAGCCTGAAGAGGATATAGAAAAGCTGATTGAGCAGGGAATCCAAAGCGGCAGCCTTATATCGATGGGAAAACAAAAAGTAACGTCGCTGCAGGAACAGCAGAAGACGCTCGCTGTTATTAAAGAGCAGCTGGAGCAGTTTCATGCAGAGCATTCTCTGCGCTCTGGACAGAATCGTCAAGAAGTCATTCAATCCCATGTTTCGCATGGGATACCGAAAGAATTTACTGCCCAGTTGATCCAGCAGGCGCTCGATCATGGAGAACTTGTATCCCATCAGCAGTTTATTGCGCTGCCAGAGTTTTCTCCCGGCGCTCCAAAAGGCTGGGAACGAAGAATAGAAAATCTGCAGGAGCAGTGGCAGGCGGATGGCCTGCAGGTGAAAGGGTGGAACGAATATACGGAAGCAGCCGGGCTTCCTGAAGAAATCGGAAGAGAGCTGAAATGGTCTTTATTGGAACGGGGCCAGGCCGTCAAAATGGATGATGTCCATATTTGGCCAATAGATACGTTTAAAGAAAAGGCAGCTTCTTTAAAAGAAGCCTTTCCAGAATCGTTTACTTTGCAGCAGGCAAAAGAAGTACTGCCGCTCAGCCGCAAATACATGGTTCCATATCTGGAAGCGCTGGATGCAGCGGGATGGACAAAACGCCGGGATGACGTCAGGGAGTGGCTGGATAAATGACTTCCTTGCTGAATGTATTGTTTCTAACGCCTTATTATCACTCTAGACGCGGCAACGCAACAACCGCAAGAAGGCTGGAATCTTCCATGAAAAGAACAGGACAGCCGATCCAGATGTTTTCCTATGAAGAAGAGCCCGCAGCGAAAGGTATCGTCTTACTCGAACAGGCAGACGTTGTTCACGCGCTCCATATCCGCCGTACGTATGAATGGCTGCAGCAGGCAGAGACCGGCATCAGTGTGCCTTATGTGTTAACGAGCGGAGGTACGGATATTAACGTAGATATTCAGCAGAAGCAGCAGGCGGCTGATTTAGAAGCGTTTGTACGGCAGGCAGATAAAATAACCGTTTTCAGCCGTGATGGCGTAAACAAACTGGACCATGCCTACCCGGAGCTGAGCCGCAGTATACAAATCGTTCCTCAGGGGGTGGATCCTTCTGCAGCAGTCCATGATGAAAACCTTGTCCGCTGGCTGCAGGATCACAGCGGCACGCCGAATATTTTAATTCCGGCTGGATTAAGAAGCGTAAAGGATGTACTATTTGGGTTAAAAGTATTAGAAGAGCTGAGGGTCCGCTTTCCTGCGATTCAATTTTTAATCGTAGGAGAAGCAATGGAAGAGCAGGTCAAGCGTGAAGTAGTTCAGGCGGCTGCAGCAAGAAGCTGGATGCATTACCACGAAGGCGTGGAAATGGAAGCAATGCCTGCATTTTACGACTGGGCAGATGTGGTGATTAATACATCCTTGTCTGAGGGACAGCCGATGGCCGTGCTCGAAGCCATGATGCATAAGGTCCCTGTCCTTGCCAGACGCAATGGAGGAAATGAAAGTGTCATTCAGGATGGACGAAACGGCCTGTTATTTGAGATGAACGAACGTTTCATGCGCAGCTCGAACAGCTCCTCGACAACCCTGATCTGATCGTAAGGCTGACCCGGCAGGCAAAAACAGATGTATTGGATCGACATTCCAGCGACAAAGAAGCCTTGCAGTATCAGGCTATTTATAAAGAAATATCTAATAAAAAAAGGTAAAAAAACAGGCAGCCCCTTTAAAGGAGCTGCCTGTTTTTGTTCAAGTAGATGAGATAACCGGCGCCTGAAAGGAGCGGGCCAGTTCGGAAAAAGCATGAATCATCGGCTCCTCGGTCCGGTCGCTGAGAATAGAAAGGTGCAGGTGGCGGAATCCGGGAAGACGTCCTTTATTGACACAGCCTCTTGAAAGGGCAGAGGCAAGCGCGTACTCGGAAATAATACCGTACCCGATGCCGGACTGTACGAGGGACAGAACGCTCTCTGTATTCGGCACTACAGCCGCTGTCTCTAGGTCCAGCAATGATCCGCCCCACTGCTGCAGGCTCTGCTCTGCAGCCAGGTATGTGCCGGACCCTTTTTTCCGCTTAATAAAAGGATACCGGCTGATATCTGAAAAAGAACCTGCCGCTTCCACAGAAGAACCGGGCGGTCCGATCAGCGTCAGATGGTCTTTCCAGAGCGGAGTCGTCTGCACGCCGGGATGCTCAAAGGCCTGGCCGATGATAACGGCATCCACCTCCCGCTGTAAAAGCAGATCGGTGATCATACTTGAGTCATCCACCTGAAGGTAAAATTTAGTTCCTGGGAACTGGTCGTGGCATTTAGCGCACAGCCCCGGCAGGAAATAGGTCCCGGGCGTCGTACTAGCCCCTAATTTAAGTGTTTCTGCGTGGGGTTTGTTATTTTTATTAAACTGGCTGCGGAGCCTGTACCAGTCCTGGAGCCACTGCTCGGCCTGTGCATAAAGAGCGTCTCCTTCTGCTGTGAGCGTCACCGTTTTTCGTTCTATTAATAACACCTCTAGTTCACGTTCCAGGTGCTGTAAGTACTTCGTTACCGTAGACTGGGATATGTCGAGCTCACGGGCGGCGATCGAAAAGCTTCGGGCCCGCGCCAGCACAACAAATACATGAAGCCATTTTTCATTCATCAGCGCATCCTCCATAGGGGCGTTTGTCTTTACTTTTATCATAATCAATGATAGCTTATTAACGCAAACACATTCAAAATTCGCATACTTCTTATTACATATTGGAAAAACGGGGGAGAAAAGAAAAATGAAAAAATGGCTGACAGCAGTATCCGCAGGAAGCGTTCTTGTACTAGGCGCGTGCGGCGGTGGAGAAGAATCAGGAGACGGGGAAGAGACCCAGGATACCCTGGAAGTTGCGGTTATTCCGGCCCAGTCATCCGGTGAAATGGAAAGCGGCGTTCAAAGCCTTGAAGACACATTAAATGAGAGCCTGGATCAGGACGTTACAGTAGAGACATACCCAAACTACAATGCGGTAGTAGAAGCATTGAACTATGGAGAGCTTGATCTTGCCTACCTTGGACCGCTTACCTATGTGGTGGCTCACGAAGAAAGCGGTGCGGAAGCTATTTTAACGCAGGAGATTGACGGAGAGCCTTACTACTATTCCTACATTATTACACACGTCGACCAGCCGTGGGAATCAATAGATGAGATGCTCGAAGACAGCGAAGAAGTGGACTTCGCGTTCGGCAGTATTTCTTCTACTTCCGGCTCCCTTATTCCAGGACTGGAGCTTCGCGAGCGGGGCGTATTTGAATCAGAAGAAGATAATGAGTTTGCATCTGTCCGTTATACCGGGTCTCATGACGTAACAGCCCAGGTGGTTCAGTCCCAGGATGTGGATGCCGGAGCGATTGATAGTGCCATTTATAACGAGTTGGTTGAAGAAGGTGCTATTGATGAAAGCCAGATTAAAACAATATGGGAATCCGATCAGCTGTATCAGTACCCTTGGGCTGTACCGGAGGATATGGATGAGGATTTAAAAGCCGATATTCAAGAAGCATTCATTAATATTGAAGACGAAGAAATACTCAATGTGTTCGGAGGCGCTTCCGCCTTTGTAGAAACCGATCACAGCTACTATGAAGACGTAACGCGTGCCGCGGAAGATTTCGGCATGCTCGACATGGACGCGATTGAGGACTAGAACGTCTGCTTTAGATAAAAAGGGGTTCATTACATGATTTGGTTTCGAAAAAGGCTTATTATTTATACCGTTATTCTAATTATTGCCACATGGTGGGCCATAGGGAAAACCGAATTTGAATGGGGGAATTTTGCGAACTTCGCCAATGCCTTTGCTTTTATCGGCGATCGCTTTCTTCCATTGGACTGGGAGATTCTTCCCTCACTGGTTGACCCGATGCTCGTCACTCTGGCGATTGCATTTTTAGGTACATTTTTTGCGCTGCTGGTGGCACTGCCGCTTGCCTTTGCATCAGCAAAAAATACGAGCCGCAGTCCAGTATTTTACTATATTAACCGCTTTTTTCTTTCCGGTCTCCGTTCGGTGCCGGAAATTGTTTTCGGACTTATCTTTGTGGTGGTGCTGGGTCTCGGTCCGTTCCCCGCTGTATTTGCGATTTTTCTTCACAACATCGGCGTATTAGGGAAATTGATCTCCGAGCTCATTGAAGCGTCAGACAGAGGGCCGCAGGAAGCGATGGAATCGGTCGGCTCCTCCAGAAAAGTCGGCAATCTGTTTGCGATTATTCCGCAGATATGGCCCAACATACTGTCCCAGTATTTTTACCGGTTTGAAGTGGCGATCCGTACGTCGCTCGTGCTTGGATTTATCGGAGGCGGAGGCATTGGCCAGCGTTTAATTAATGATTTTGAAAGCTTTAATTATCCAGCTGTTGGTGTAATCGTACTCAGCATAATGGCAATGGTTATTTTAGTAGACCTATTTGGTGCTTTTGTACGGAAGCGCGTAATCTAGAGAGGAGAGGACAGCATGATTGAATTAAAAGATGTTTCGGTTCAATACACGAAAAGCGGGGAACCTGCGTTGAAGAAGCTGAATCTCTCTTTAGAGCGCGGTGAATTTGTCAGTGTGCTGGGGCCGAGCGGTGCCGGGAAATCTACAATGATCCGTACGATTAACGCCCTGCAGCCTGTAACAGGTGGGGAAGTACTGATTGACGGTAAATCTCTCTCTGGTTTTTCGAAACGGGAGCAGAGGGAATGGCGCAGCCGGGCCGGCATGATTTTTCAGCATTTTCATCTTATTCCAAGGCTTACGGTTAAACAAAATGTACTATCGGGCTTATTTGGAAAAAAAGCGCCCTGGGCCAATCTAGGGGGCGTATTCTCCAAAGACGAAAAAAAGCAGGCCGCTGTGGTAATTGAACAGGTTGGTCTCAAAGGAATGGAAGACCGCAGGATAGAGCAGCTGAGCGGCGGACAGAAGCAGCGTGTCGGCGTGGCAAGAGCCCTGATCCAGGATCCTGACGTCTTTTTGGGAGATGAGCCGGTGGCAAGTCTTGACCCGGGAACCTCCCGGTCGATTTTCTCTCTCATTGAAGAGGTGCACAAACGAAATAATCTGGTTACAATGATTAATGTTCATGACATTGAGCTGGCTCGAATATATTCCGACCGGATCATCGGTTTGTCCGAAGGAGAAGTAGTGTTCGACGGTACACCAAACCGGCTCGATGACAGCATTATTGAACGAATTTACGGAAAAAACATGATGGCAGAAAAAAAGACGCAGACCGTTTATTAACGGAATGCGTCTTTTTGCTATTAATCGATTTCCAGGTAGTAATCAGATTTTTCTTCTACTTCTCCAATAATAGCCGCTTCTTTAATGCCGGCTGCATGAAGATCATTTACATAGTTTTCTGCCTGTTCCGGCGATACAGCAGCAAGCAGACCTCCTGAAGTAATGGCATCACATAGAACCTGCTGCATGACGGCTGTTACATCGTCTGCACGATGGATGTGATCGATCAGGTAGGACTCATTGGATTTAGAGCCGCCTGGAATGATGCCTTTCTCAGCGAGCTCATACGAACCTTCCAAAAGAGGAATTTGGTTCGAGTGAAAACGGAACGTCACTTCACTGGCCGATGCCATTTCATAGGAGTGACCGAGCAGCCCGAAGCCGGTAACGTCGGTTACAGCGTGCGGCTCATACGCGTGAAGCAGTTCCGCTGCTTCTTTGTTTAAAGAAGCCATTACCTTCGTGACTGCGGCTTCCTGTTCTTTTGTAACGGCCTGTCGTTTAATTCCGGTCGTCATGATGCCGACACCGAGTGGTTTAGTAAGCACGAGCACATCGCCGGGCTTGGCGCCTTTGTTGGCCCAGAATTTTTCCGGATGCACAATACCAGTGGCGGCAAGGCCGAACTTTGGCTCATCGTCGTCAATCGAGTGACCGCCGACGATAGTGGCTCCTGATTCTCTAACTTTGTCGGCAGCGCCTTTCATAATACCGGCGAGAACATGATCAGGCAGTTTCTTAATCGGGAACCCAACAATGTTTAACACCGTTTTCGGGGTTCCGCCCATTGCGTAGATATCGCTCAGAGCGTTCGCTGCGGCGATCTGTCCGAATTCGTAAGGATCATCGACAATCGGCGTGAAATAGTCAACGGACTGCACAAGCGCGATGTCATCCGTCAGCTTGTAAACGCCTCCGTCATCCGATGTATCTGTCCCTACGAGAAGGGCAGGATCGGGGGCGGTTTTTGGTATATGACGCAAAACTTGCGCCAGGTCCTCAGGACCTATTTTGCAGCCTCAACCAGCTTTCGAGGAAAGCGTCGTCAGGCGTATTTGCTCTTCTTTTGTCATTCTCGAACCCTCCTTGTTTCTACTTTTCCAGTATAAGCGCTCTATTTGCGAGAACACAAATCATACACTACAATAATAATAGATAAAAGCAAAGGAGTGTGTCTCCGATGAAAATAATGATCGAATTCTGCATGCAGTGAAACTTTTCCCCAAAAGCCGTGAGTCTCACGGATGCATTGTATAAAGCCTATGGAGGAAAAATTGAGGAAATACAGCTGATTACGTCCTCCGGCGGTGTGTTTGAAGTATATGTGAATGAAGAAAAAGTGCATTCCAAAAAAGAAACGAAAAAATTTCCAAACGAAGAGCAGTTAATCGAAAAACTGAGAGGCTATGGGCCCTCATAAATAAAGGGGTCACAATCATGCCGGATGCAAGAAATATTCCTTCCGTTCATGTCCTGCTTCAAAATAGTCAAATTCGTGAGCTGATAGAAGAAGTGCAGGACGAACAGACCGTCACAAATATAGTCCGGACTGAAACAGATAAGCTCAGGAACGCCGTGCTGAACGGAATGGCGCTTGATTCCAAAGAGGAAGCGGAACAAATGATTATTCAACACGCCGGGCAGCAGGTTCGGCGCTTTTTTGCGGAGCGGCTTCACAGCGTCATTAATGCGACGGGCACGATTCTGCATACCAACCTCGGGCGGGCTCCGCTCGGACCCGATGCTGTTAAAAAAGTCGTTGAGGCTGCCTCCGGGTACTCCAATTTAGAATACAATGTAGAGACCGGCAGACGCGGATCGAGGCACGACATTCTCGAAGACCTGCTCTGTGAAGTGACTGGAGCGGAAGCTGCGATGGCCGTCAATAATAATGCCGCAGCTGTGTATCTGGTCCTGCGCGCTTTAACGGCAGAAAGAGAAGTTGTTGTGTCCCGGGGCCAGCTCGTTGAAATCGGCGGCTCATTCCGGGTCTCTTCTATAATGGAAGAAAGCGGTGCCGTTTTGAAAGAAGTAGGAACTACAAACAAAACGCATCCATATGATTATGAAGGTGCTGTGAACGAGCGGACAGCGATGCTCATGAAAGTGCATACGAGCAATTTTTCGATGCACGGGTTCACGAGCGATGTGTCCACAAAAGAAATGAGCCGGATTGGAAAAGACCATGACCTGCTCGTTTATGAAGATCTCGGAAGCGGTGCACTGTACGATTTCCGCACGCATGGGATTGGAGAAGAGCCAACTGTTAAAGAAGCTCTGGATGCTGGGGCCGATCTGGTGTCCTTTTCCGGTGATAAGCTGCTCGGCGGGCCGCAGGCAGGCATTATTGCCGGCCGGAAAGATTTAATCGACCGGCTGAAAAAACATCAGCTTGCCCGTGTTCTCCGCTGCGACAAGATGACGCTTGCGGCGCTGGAAGCGACAATTAAAGCCTATCTGCCCGGTCAGTCAGGCAAAGAGAACATTCCTGCCGTTCATATGCTGCTGATGGAAAACGAAGAGCTGGAAGCGAGAGCGGACCTATTTTTAAACGAATGCCGTCTCCAGACTTGGACGCTTACTAAAACGGTCGACGAGTCCAAGGTCGGAGGCGGAACGATGCCGGATGTGACGCTGCCTACCACCGCAGTGCGTCTTAATACAGAAACTATAACAGCAGAGCAGGCAGCCCGTGCGCTGCGGCTGAAAAATGGACGTCCAGTCATTGCCCGTGTCAGTAAAGAACAGCTTTTGTTTGATATGCGAACCTTGCAGGACGCTGATATTATGGAGATTGCCGTCTTCTTAATGGAACTGGAAAAAGAAGGGTTAGGCGTTTAGAAAAAGGGTAACGTTATGTGTAACCGATTAATTTTTTCGGAAAGTCATTTATATTTGTCCGAAATTTTGCTATTCTAAAGGGGTGGACGGAAATGGCATATCGACTAAAGCCAGGTTACGAAATCCAGGAGCGAGATA
The DNA here is from genome assembly GCF_023845525.1 of Sinobaca sp. H24. Taxonomy (NCBI): domain Bacteria; kingdom Bacillati; phylum Bacillota; class Bacilli; order Caryophanales; family Sporolactobacillaceae; genus Sinobaca; species Sinobaca sp. H24. Next base: position 148,417 of record NZ_JALBWT010000006.1, on the reverse strand, counting down.
TTTTTTTCGACATTTAACACCGTCTGTTATATGATACAACTAAAAGGAGGATGCTACATATGAGTGAAAACCACGATTTGTTCAATGCACGCAAAACGTTCTCATCGAGCGGCAAGTCATATCATTATTATGATTTAAAAGCTATTGAGGACGCTGGAGTAGGTAATGTAGCTAAGCTGCCTTATTCTATCCGGGTGTTGCTTGAGTCTGTTCTAAGACAGCTTGACGGAAAAGTAATCAAGAAGGAACATGTAGAAAGCCTTGCTAAATGGGGAACAGAAAATAACAACGAAGAGGACGTACCATTTAAGCCTTCCCGTGTTATTCTCCAGGACTTCACCGGCGTACCAGCCGTAGTGGATCTGGCGTCGCTTCGTAAAGCAATGGCAGACATCGGGGGAGACCCGCAGGAAATCAATCCGGCGATTCCAGTTGACCTTGTTGTTGACCACTCTGTTCAGGTAGACCGCTTTGGCGCGGAAGATTCCCTCCGCCGCAACATGGATCTTGAATTTGAAAGAAATGAAGAAAGATATAAACTGCTCAGCTGGGCCACGAAAGCATTTGACAACTACAGTGCTGTACCGCCCGCTACGGGTATCGTACACCAGGTAAACCTGGAGTATCTTGCATCCGTAGTACACGCAAGAGAGTCAGAAAACGGAGAAATTGAAACGTTCCCGGACACGTTGGTCGGAACGGATTCCCATACAACAATGATCAACGGACTCGGCGTACTTGGCTGGGGCGTAGGCGGTATCGAAGCAGAAGCAGGCATGCTGCAGCAGCCTTCTTATTTCCCGGCACCGGAAGTAGTCGGCGTGAAGCTTACAGGATCGCTTCCTAACGGCGCCACTGCAACGGACCTTGCGCTTAAAGTAACACAGGTGCTTCGTGAAACAAACGTTGTCGGCAAGTTCGTAGAGTTCTACGGACCGGGTCTTAAGGAAATGCCTCTTGCAGACCGTGCGACGATTTCCAACATGGCTCCGGAGTATGGCGCAACATGCGGCTTTTTCCCGGTAGATGAAGAGTCGTTAAACTATCTCCGCCTTACAGGCCGTGACGAAGATCACATTCAGCTTGTAAAGGATTACTGCCAGGCAAACCACCTCTTCTATGAAGATGGCAGCGAAGAGCCTAACTTTACAAGAGTGCTTGAAGTGAAGCTTGAAGAGATTCTTCCAAGTCTTTCCGGTCCGAAACGTCCACAGGACCTTATCGAACTGACTGACATGAAGAAGAAGTTCAACGAAGCACTTACTGCTCCAGCCGGAAACCAGGGATTCGGCCTGGCTCCTGAAGATGTAGAAAAAGAAGTAGAAGTGAAACACCCAAGCGGAAAAACAACAACGCTAAGCACAGGCGCTGTTACGATTGCAGCTATTACAAGCTGTACAAACACGTCCAACCCTTACGTTATGATCGGTGCAGGTCTGCTCGCGAAGAAAGCCATCGAGCGCGGACTCGAAGTACCGGAATATGTAAAAACATCCCTTGCACCGGGTTCTAAAGTTGTAACCCGCTACCTTGAGGATGCCGGTCTTATGCCTTACCTTAATGAGCTTGGCTTCAACCTTGTCGGGTACGGCTGTACCACATGTATCGGTAACAGCGGTCCGCTTCCAATTGAAGTAGAAGAAGCAATTGCAGACAACGATGTGCTCGTTTCTTCCGTACTAAGCGGTAACAGAAACTTCGAAGGACGTATTCATCCGCTTGTGAAAGCAAACTATCTTGCTTCGCCGCCGCTTGTTGTAGCCTATGCACTTGCAGGAAATGTAAACTTTGATTTCTACAAGGACAGCTTCGGCAAGGACAAAGACGGAAACGATATCTATTTCGAAGAACTGTGGCCTACAACGGAAGAAATCAAAAACACCGTTCACAACAACGTATCTCCTAAGCTCTTTAAAGAAGAATACGAAAATGTTTTCACAAACAACGAGCGCTGGAATGACCTTCAGTCTGATGAAAATGCTGCGCTTTACGATTTCGATGAGGAATCTACGTATATTCAGAATCCTCCATTCTTCGTAGACATGGCGAAAGATCCGGAAGACATTAAGCCGCTTAACAGCCTTCGTGTCATCGGTAAATTTGCCGACAGTGTAACAACAGACCACATTTCACCAGCCGGTGCGATTGCGAAAAATAGCCCGGCCGGCCGTTATTTGATCGAAAAAGGCCTGTCTCCTGCTCAATTTAACTCGTACGGTTCCCGCCGCGGTAACCACGAAGTGATGATGAGAGGAACATTTGCCAACATCCGTATTAAGAACCAGCTTGCTCCAGGTACAGAAGGCGGCTATACGACATACTGGCCAAACGGCGAAACGATGGCCATCTATGACGCTGCTATGAAGTATAAGGAAGATAATACGGATCTTATGGTTATCGCCGGAAACGACTACGGTATGGGAAGCTCCAGAGACTGGGCTGCTAAAGGTACTAACCTTTTAGGAATTAAGACCGTTCTTGCCCAGAGCTTTGAGCGTATCCACCGCAGTAACCTTGTGTTAATGGGAGTTCTTCCGCTTCAGTTTAAAGACGGAGACAGCCCGGAATCACTTGGATTAACCGGTAAAGAATCCTTTGATGTAAAAGTAACAAACAACGTGCGTCCTCGTGACGTGATCGAAGTAGTGGCAACAGACGAAGATGGAAAAGTAACAACGTTCCAGGTTATTGCCCGCTTTGACAGCGAAATCGAAATGGACTACTACCGCCACGGCGGCATTCTGCAGATGGTACTTCGCAACAACCTTGCGAAAACAGAAGCAGCACGCGACAACTAAGCATACAAAGAAAGCCCTCCCGCCTTCCAGGCGTGGAGGGCTTTTTAATGGGCAGACATTGTGAAATAAAATAGTGTAAATATATCTATTGCTATAACTGCTGGAAAAAATGATAATATAGAAATGACCTTATCAGAAGAAAGCAGGTATAACCGTGACTGAGGAAACATCAGCATCAAGAGCACCCAGACAACCTAGATTTCGAAGAGGTATCATCATTGTTTTTATTATTTATATGGCAGCGCTGTTGTACGTAACCCTATTAGCATGGAACTACGGCTCTTCTTACGGAGCACAGGGGCCGGGAAGCCGGAACTATAACCTGCATCCGTTCGAGAGCATTATGAATATTGCCTTATACAGTGATAACGTGATAGATCCACTGATTATTCTGGCCGGAAACATCATTATGTTCATGCCGTTCGGCTTTCTGCTGGGATTGATTCTGTACTCACGTGCGAAAGTGATCTGGCTTGTGCCTCTTTTGGCGATGCTGCTTTCCATCAGTATTGAGCTGGCTCAGTTTATGTTTACGTACCGGGTATCCAATATTGATGATGTTATTTTAAATACAACAGGCGGCGTTTTAGGAACGTGGATGGCCTTATTTGTACGCAGGCTTACAGGCAAGTATAATAAGAAATAGAAAAGACTCCAGGGCAGTTTCCCTGGAGTTTTGTTATAAAAGCAGAAGCGTGGGCTTTCTATTGAAGGCGCGCTTTCGTATAAAAGGAGAGACCTCTTATGAATAGTTCATTGACTGATCAGCTCAACGAAAAGGTGGCGGGATGGGAGAAACAGCCTTCATCTCTTTCGATTGATGCGGTTCAGGAATTTATCGGACAGATTGACCCTGCCGATACCGAGCAGCGGCATCTGGCGGCCAGAGCCTATGCAGTACTGGCCAAAGAACGCTTTTCCAGAAGAGACCGCTTTGACCCGCTGATCCGCAGCTGGGTGGAGCAGGGACTGGAGTGGGACGATACCGAGAAAGATCTTTTGTTTTTAAAAGGGCTGGAAACGTTATTTGCGGTCCGTGATATGGCATTCAGCCGCACAATGGCCCCGATCCGGGAAACCGATCAGAGCTCAGCCAGAAAAAAGGCGGCTGAACAGCTGAAAGCAAGCGCAGACAGCGAACGTGAACAGCTGAAACAAGCTGAAGAAGTGCTGCAGCAGTCCACTATGGACACGGAGCTGTTGAACGATCATCTGCCAGGCATCCTCGAAGCGGTCCAAAAAGGATTGTCGCTGTATAAAAGAGTAGCAGATGAGGCGGAGGAATACCTGGAAACAGCGTCCGGATCGTTTTATTCGCCGGAACAGGTGAAAAAGCTCAAGCTGTCGATTCAGGAGCTGTTAGAAGTAAAGCAGGAATGGGAAAGCCAGTTTGCGGCTCTTGATCAATATACGACCATGATGCCGGGAGATCCATTAACGGAGCTCGACCAGATGATCGGGCTCGAGCAGGTAAAAGATAACGTCCACCGGATGTATCACTACCTGCAGTATCAAAAGCAGCGAAAAGATCAGGGCTATCAGTGGAAGGACGAGCGGAGCCTTCATATGATTCTGACGGGAAACCCGGGAACGGGAAAAACCATGCTCGCCCGGATGCTTGCCAAAATTTATCATCACCTCGGCATTCTTCCCCGGGATGAAGTGCTCGAAGCAGATCGTTCCCAGCTTGTCGGTGCCTATGTCGGCCAGACGGAAGAAAAAACGATGCATTTAGTGAAGGAAGCCGTCGGCGGCGTTCTGTTTATTATGAAGCATACAGCCTCAGGCGTGAAGGGATGTCCGGCAATGATTTCGGACAGACTGCGGTAGACACGCTCGTCTCTGCCATGACGAGCGGCGAGTACGCCGGCTCCTTTGCGATTATCCTTGCCGGATACCCGGAGGAAATGCGCCAGTTTCTGCATTCCAATCCCGGCCTGCGCAGCCGCTTCCCGGAGAGCAACCATATTCACCTTCCGGATTATTCAATGAAAGAGCTTACCCAGATTGCCGAGAAAACCGCAATCGACAACGATTTCATGCTGAATGAAGCAAGCCGGCGCGTCCTGCAGGAGCGCCTGGAAAAAGAACAGGTGGATGAAACATTCGGAAATGGACGCACCGCTAAAAACATCATTATGGATGCCATCTTCCAAAAGGGTTCTCAAATTGGTGAAAAGACAGATGTCAGCGTAGAAGATTACTCTGTTCTGACACCGGATGATATGAGCGGATCGGCTTTTTCTCCGGATGAAGACACCCGCAAAGAACCTATGATAAAATTAGAGGAAATGATCGGTCTGGAAGAAGTGAAAAACGAGCTTAAAAAGCTTGCCAGCTTTATCTCCGTTCAGAAGAAAAGAAAAGAACAAGGCGCACCGAGTGTTCCTTTGCAGCTGCACACCGTATTTACGGGTGAGGCAGGTACAGGAAAAACGACGGTAGCAAAGCTGTACGCAGGCATTTTAAAAGACATGGGCTTTTTAAAACGTGGCCACACGGTTGTATGCGGACGCAGCGACCTGGTTGCTGAATACACCGGCCAGACCGCTGTGAAAACGAGGAAAAAAATCCGGGAAGCACTGGGCGGCGTTCTGTTTATTGATGAAGCCTATGCCCTGGCAGCCGGAAGCCGATCCGACTTCGGCAAAGAAGCACTGGACACGCTCGTTGAAGAGATGACCAAGCACGACGAAAATTTAGTTGTGATTTTGTCCGGTTACGCGGGCCCAATGGATCAGCTGTTCGAGATCAATCCCGGCCTGCGCTCCCGTTTTAAAAAAACATTCTATTTCCCGCCTTACAGCACCGATGAACTTCTCGAAATCACCCGTCTTAAAACAAAAGAATACGGCTATACGTGCACGGAAGACGCGCTCGATGTGCTGAAACGCGCCTACGAGCATATGGATACCTCCGGGAACGCCCGCTTCGCTGAAGATATGGCCGAAGAAATGTTCCAGCAGCAGGCCGGACGGGTAATGAACGGGGAGCAAGAAAACCTGCATGAGCTTAACGAAAATGATGCAGAAAAAGCAGCAGCCTATAAAGAAAAAGAGAGCATTAAAGGAGACCGTTAAATGACACGCACAACTGCTTCTACATCGGTGCCGGTCCGCTACGCGGAAACAGATCAGATGGGGATTGTCCATCACTCGGTCTACGTTATCTGGTGCGAACTTGGACGAACAGAGCTTATTAAAAAACTGGGATTCCGCTACAATGAGCTGGAAAAACAGGGCTATCTCTCCCCGGTGACCGGCATCAACCTGCAGTATAAGAAATCCTCGGTCTACGACGAAACGGTCACGATTCAGACCTGGGTGAAAGACTACAGCGGCGTCCGTATTGAATACGGCTACCGAATCAGCAACGAAAAAGGGGAAACGTGTGTGGAAGGATCGTCCGAGCATGTCTGTGTATTAAAAGACAGCTTCCGCCCGCTTTCCATCAAAAAACACCTTCCGGAGTGGCATGACATGTATACACGGGAAGTGTCGCATTAGGAGGCCATTATGGCATTTGGAATATCGAAAAAAGAACTGGCCGATTGGAAGAACAGAGCCGCTTCAGGGAAAGTAGCGCTGATCACCCACTATTGGTATGACCCGCGCTATCCGGAATTTCATACGGTAACGAAAGCTGCCTGTGCAGATCACGATAAACTGCTCGAATGGGGAAAGCAGTTCGGATTTCACCCCCATTGGATTCACTACCGTGAGGAATATTCCCACTTTGATATCCGCGGTCCCAAACAGATAGAGGTGCTCGAAGCGTGCGGGCATTCCGAGGCAATTACCCGCTTCCGCCTTTCTTCCAGTAAGGTTTAAAGATGGATGAAATAAGGAAAATAACATAAAAAGAAAGGGGACTACCATGACTATTACACAAAAGCATATTATCAATGATCTTGAGGTCCGCCCGTCTGTGCAGGCCGCAGAAGAAATAACCACCCGGAAAGAGTTTTTGAAAAACTACCTGCTCCAGACCGGAGCGAAGGGGTTTGTACTCGGCATTTCCGGAGGCCAGGATTCGACGCTTGCCGGCAAAATCGCCCAGATGGCGGTCGACGAACTGAATGAAACCGGAGAAGGCTATGAATTTATCGCCCTCCGTCTGCCGTACGGCGTTCAGCACGATGAGGAGGATGCCCAGCTGGCCCTTTCTTTTGTGGAACCATCCCGCACAGTTACGATAAATATCGAAAAAGCAGTCGATGCGTCTGAGAGCGATTTTGTTGAAGGCACCGGCGAAAAGATGACCGATTTTAATAAAGGAAACACCAAAGCCCGTGAGCGCATGAAAGTGCATTACGACGTGGCTGCCCACTATAAACTGCTGGTGATCGGAACCGACCACGCTGCAGAAGCAATTACCGGATTTTATACGAAGCATGGCGACGGTGCGTGCGACGTAGCTCCGCTGTTCGGCCTGAATAAGCGTCAGGGCAAGGAACTATTAAGAGAGCTAGGTGCGCCGGCAGAAACATTTGAGAAAGTACCAACGGCTGATCTGGAGTCAGACAAGCCCGGACTTTCTGATGAAGAAGCACTCGGCCTTACCTACGACCAGATTGATGATTTTCTGGAAGGCAGGGAGATTGAAGCCGAAGCATCAGAGAAGCTGATCAACTACTATACGAAAACACGGCATAAACGCACCGAGCCGGTCACCATTCATGATGACTGGTGGAAAGAATAGCAGGTATTCTGTGCGGCAGAAGCTTCTGTCGTACTGTTTTTTTAGGAATCTGCGCTTCTCCTGTGAAGGAGAAGCATACATACAGTTGCGTTTCACGTCTATTCGTGATACTTTTCTAACATTATCTACCACTTATTCGAACCAAATTTAAATAGAGATAAAGGAGCAGGAGAGTTAATGCCAATTAGAGTGCCCGACCATTTACCGGCTAAAGACATTCTTACAAAAGAAGATATTTTTATCATGAATGAAAGCAGAGCCTACAATCAGGACATCCGTCCCCTGGATATACTCATTTTAAATTTAATGCCGCTGAAAAAAGCTACAGAAACCCAGATCCTCCGCATGCTTGGTAATACGCCGCTGCAGCTGAATGTGTCGTTTCTTCATCCGGACACCCATTCGTCCAAAAACACGCCGCATGAACACCTGGCTGCCTTTTATAAAACGATCGATGAAGTAAGCGGAAGAAAATTTGACGGAATGATTATTACCGGGGCCCCTGTAGAAAAACTGCCGTTTGAACAGGTGGACTACTGGGAAGAAATGACTGGTATACTGGAGTGGAGCAAGTCGCATGTCACCTCCACGCTTCATATATGCTGGGGCGCCCAGGCGGGGCTGTATCATCATTTCGGCATCCCGAAGCATCCGATGGAAAAGAAGAAATTCGGCGTTTATGAGCATACGGTGCAGATGCCGGAAGAAAAGCTGCTGCGCGGTTTTGACGAAGTATTCTGGGCCCCTCATTCACGCTATACGGAAACCCGCCGCGAGGATGTGGAAAAAATAGATGCGCTTGATGTGTTGTCTGAATCAGATGATGCGGGACTGTATCTGCTGGCAACAAAGGACCGCAAACAGATTTTCATGACCGGCCACGGCGAATACGACCGGGAAACGCTTCGCGAGGAATTTGAAAGGGACAGCCGCCGCGGCATTTCCACAGCGCTTCCGGAAAATTATTTTCCAAAAGGCAATCACCTGCTTAATCCGCCGATGCGCTGGCGCGCCCATTCGAATCTCTTGTTTACCAACTGGTTGAACTATTACGTATACCAGGAAACGCCATTTGATCTGACCTAAAAATAAAAAGAGCGTGAAGCTCTATAGAAAAGGGCTGAAAAAGAAGGTGATACATGTGGATGCGTTAGATATTGTTATGCAGAAAGAAAAAGTCGTAGCCCATTTTCAACCGATTGTCAGCGCCGATACTCTGGAAATTACCGGATATGAAGTGATGGGACGGTTTCATGAAAATGACACGGAAAGCATGAGCCTGCGCGCTTTTTTTCAGGATCATTCTATTCCCGATGAGTACCGCCAGGAGGTGGAGGACCATATCCACGATCAGGCGCTGAACGCTTATTTGGAAGAAGGGCGCGATGAAGTGCTGTTCCTGAATGTGGATGTGAACCTTCTTGTTCAGGATGGCGGAGAAAGCTTTGTCGAGCGGCTGAAGGAGTTTCAGGAAAAAGGTCTCACCTTCGATAAAATTGTACTGGAGCTTAAAGAACATCACTTTATCGGCGATCAGTCCCAGCTCAAGCATTTTGTGCAGTATGCGCAGAGCCTGGGGATTAAAGTCGCTCTGGACGATGTGGGGAAAAACACAACCAATCTCGACCAGATCGCCTACCTGATGCCTAATATTATAAAAGTCGATCTCGCTTTTACAGAAGAGAATTCCATCCCCAGTATGTTTCGGGACGTGCTGCATTCGCTGTCGATGCTGTCGAGAAAAATCGGAGCCTCGCTGTTGTTCGAAGAGGTGAATGGCTTTAACCAGCTTAACTATGCCTGGAGAAACGGAGCCCGCTATTTCCAGGGCGATTATCTGCGCAAGCCGAGAAATGAATTCAGCGACAAGCAGATGCTGACCGAAGTGCTCCGCAAGGACTTTCATCATTTTATTACGCTCGAGCGTAAAAAGATGGAAGCCCAGATTGAATTAATGACGTCGATGAACAAACGGCTGGGAGCGATTCTGAAAAAGGAAGGGCAATGGAGCGACGTGGATGCCCTTACGATGAACATTGCAAACGCTCTGGAGGATATCTCTTTTCGCGTCTATATCTGCGATCATGAAGGATACCAGAAGTCAGGAAACGCCTTAAAGGAAATCGAAGGCTGGACGTACCATCCGGAGGGGCGGAACCGCAACTGGAGCTGGCGCCCGTATTTTCTTGAGAATATTGTGCGCATGAATTTTGAAAAACGCGGTATTCTTTCTGATCTGTATTCTGATATCCACCAGAATGAAATGATCCGCACGTATTCGCATCCGCTGACGGATGACCTGTACGTGTTTATCGATATTCCGTATGAGTACTTATTTGAAAAAGATCATTTAATTTAGGGGCCTTCCGCAGGCCTCTTTTTTTAGAATAAACACGAAAGCGTTTGCTGACCTGCTGGAGCAGAAGCATCCGTTTTGTAGAGAGGAGTTCTGAATCGATGAAAATGCCTTCCGTTCAGGATGTGCTGTTGTCCCAGACGCAGCGGGACACCTTCTGGACCCGCCATCAATTTATACAAGAACCGCTGCTGGATATTAAAGCCCGGCTGAACGAGTGGACGGACCCGGACGAGCAGAATGTCCTCGATAGCATCGAAGAGAAATGGACCGCCGACCGGAAGACGATATTGTGCTGCGGTGTATTTTCGGCCGGGAAATCGACGTTTATTAACCGGTTAATCGGTGAGGATCATCTACCGTCGCATCCGATTCCAACAAGTGCCAACGTGGTTCATTTTGAAAAAGGAGAGCCCGGCATTACGCTCGTGCACGAGGAGGAACGTCCGGATACTGTTTTTACAAATCTTCGGGACTGGGATACCAGCTGGTTCCAGCAGGGAGCCGATGTGAAAGAAGTGTACCTGCAGGACGAAAACACCAAGCTTCCGACCAGCGTGGAGTTGATCGATACACCGGGCATTGATTCCACGGTCGAAGCCCATCAGCTCGCTGCCGAATCACGACTTCCGGAAGCCGACATCGTCTGCTACGTGATGGATTATCAGCAGGTCGAGTCCGAGGAAAACATTGCCTTTTTAAGCAAGCTCAATCATATGGATATCCGGCCGCTCCTTATTGTAAACCAGGCGGATAAACATAATGAAAAACAGGGAACGATCGATGCCTTCCGGGAGCGGATGGAAGCTTCTTTTCAAAAGCGGGGCATCCGTTATGAAGAGGTGTATTTTATTTCCTCCCGTTATCCAGAACAGACGCCGGGCGAATGGGACAGGCTGATGAAGTACTTATTCTCCACCGCAGTACCTGTCAGCGTTCAGGTGTCACAGACCGCGGCCAAAAGCATATACCGGGTGATGGCAGCGGCGGCGGAACAGAAAGAAAAGCAGCAGTATCCGGCAAAGGATATAGAACGTGAGCTGGGCCGGTATACGGATTTGAAGGCTCTGCATGAAGAGCAGGAGCAGGCCGCCCAAAAGAAAAAAGACATGGAAGAGTGGCAGGACACGCTGGAAAAAAGAATATTTGCGACAGTCGATTTAATATTTACGAATGCCAAGCTGACGCCTTACCATACCCGCAATGCAGCAAGGGACTACCTGGAATCCCGGCAGCCGGCCTATCGCATTAAAGGGCTGTTCGGCAAGAATAAAACCCGCCGCTCCCGCGAAGAGAGGCTGGAGGCGCTGAAGAACAGCCTGACGGAAAATGCCCGCAATTATATCGATATTCCGCTGCGCGAACAGATGACCAATCTTCTGGCATCGTACCGTGTGGAGGACCAGGATCTGCAGCGCCGGCTGCTGGACATGACCTGTACGATCGACGATGAATTAATCCGTCAGGCAGAGCGGTCCGGTGCTTCTTTCACGCAGGGGTACGTGCTCAGCTTCAGCCGCTGGCTTACCGAAGAAATTAAGCGGGTCTATAAGCAGCAGCTGATCCACCTGCTCCCGAAAATGAAAACCCTGCTCGCCGCGGAACAGAAAAAAGAAGCGGAGCGACTGGAAGCCCGCTTTGTCCATACGGCAGAGCTTCTCGAGGAAGCAGAGGCCTGGCAGAAGAGACAGAAGCAGTGGGTGGCTATAGTGGAGGAGTGGATGGACGCCTTCCGGGAGGCAGCTGTGCCCTTTGAAGCGGCAGAATCGCTTACGTCGGACGCGTATCAAATCGAAGCAGGCAATGTGAAGGCTCCGCTGACGTTTCCGATCCGGGAATGGTATGAGCAGCATGGAAGAAACCGGCAGACCCAGCCGCCCCGCGAAGAGGCCCCTCACGAGCTGCGGCAGGCAGCGAGTCTGATGAAAGAGTTTAAGGCGCTTGAGACGGCGGCCGCCTCCCTGGAGAGCAAGGCAGAGCGCCTGGAGCAGGCGGCCTACCGGGTTGCCTTGTTTGGCGCGTTCAGCTCCGGCAAAACGACATTTGCCAACGCATTGATAGGCGATCCGCTTCTTCCTGTGTCTTCGCATCCGACGACCGCTTTTGTGACGACGATCCGTCCCGCAGCAGAGGAAAAGCACGGCACGGTATCGGTTGTGTATAAAACCGAAGCACGGGTGGTCGAAGAGATGAATGAGCTGCTGTTTCAAACCAGTACGTCCATTGCATCAATGGACGAATGGGCGTCCTTAAAAGCTGACCGCAGCCAAAAGCTGATAGAGCAGCAGGAAAAGAAGGAAAAAGAAAAAGACGATAAAGAGAGCAAAAAAGAAGAATGGATCGATCCGCTGCGGCTTTTGGATGAGGAAGAAAAAAACCGTCTCGATGAATACGAAGCGTCGTTTCGAAACTACGAAGACCGACAGGGGGAGCGCATGGAAATGAAGCTGGAGGCCTTTCAGCAGCTGACCGGAAATGCCGAAGAGGCGATGATGATTGACCGGGCGGACGTGGATGCCGCCGGCGTTTTCACCTCAAAGGGCTATACGCTGACGGATACACCCGGCGTGCACAGCATTTACAAGCGCCATACGCTGCTGGCGTTCGAAGAAATGAAAAAGGCCGATGCGATCTTTTTTGCGACGTATTACAACCATGCGTTTTCACGCGCGGACATTATGTTTCTCACCCAGCTCGGCCGGCTGACGCAGTATTTTTCCTATAACAAGATCTTTTTTCTCGTGAATGCGGCGGACCTGGCAGAGGATGCAGCAGAGCTGGACAGCGTGATTCAGTACGTAAAGCGTGAGCTGGAATCGTTTGGCCTGGAAAATCCGCCGGTGTACCCGGTATCGAGCCTGCAGGCCGGCGGAGAGAGCCGGCCGGTGTCCGGCATGGATGACTTTATGGACGCCTTTGAACAGTTTTCCTACGAGCAGCTGCAGGGAATCGTGCTGGAGGAAGGACGGGGAGAAATCCGTCAGGCTGTCCGGACGCTGGATAACATCATCGACACAGCGGCGCTGGATGCGTCGCGCCAGCAGGAAAAAAAGCAGGAGCGGCTTGCATCCCTCACCGAGGCTGAAAGCGAGCTGAAGGCCTATTCCTTTGCGCTGGAGCTCGACATGATGCACCGGGAGATGGAGGAGCTGCTGTTTTATGTGAAGCAGCGTGTGTTTTACCGTTACTATGACTTATTTAAAGACTATTTCACTCCCTATACCTTTCAAAAAGAGCGTTCCTTTTCCGATCAGCTGAAGCGGCAGGCCAATGGCCTCGTGCAGGAAGTATTTCTTGAATTCGACAAGGAGCTGCAGGCGACCGGCTACCGGATGGAGCAGTATATGAAGGAGCGCAGCCGCCGCATGACGGACGCCTTTGCCGAACGGATACCGGAGTCGATGTGGAGTGCTTTTCACTGGAAACGGCCGGCATTTGACAGCTTTGCCTCCACTTCAGAACCGCAGCTGGAACAGATGGCATTTTCCTTTTTCAACCGCTATACGTCCTACAGTGCGTTTTTCATGGACCAGCAGATTAAGCCGTTTAAAGACGAGCTGGAAGAGGAACTGCGCCGCCGGCAGATGAGCTGCTTGAAAAAGAATGGGAGCGGATGCGTCTTCATTTTACCGGGCAGTGGGAGACGTGGTGGGCTGATTTCGCCTCTGCGTGGCAGCAGAGTATTCAAACGAGCAGGCAGATGGAAGAAGACGCGGACATCACGTTTACAATAGAGGATGTAGTACAGGCAAGAGACGAGCTGCAGAGACGATTTGGATAATAGGTAGAAAAGAGGCATATTTTCTGTTATACTATAGTTTCAACGGCCACTAAGACATGAACACACACATTTCTCGTGTTATGAAGGAGGATGTATGGAAAACGTACAAAAGTACAATATTTTCCTGGATGATGTGAGGCCTTGTCCGAGCGGGTATATTCTAGTAGAAACAGTAGCAGAATGTATTGCCATGATCCGATCCAAAAAGCTGGTGTCTCATTTATCGCTGGATCATGATTTAGGAAGTTATGCAAAGAACGGATTTGAAGTAGTACTGCATCTACTGGAACATAAGATTTTTCCTGACTGCATTACGATTCATTCAGCCAATGCCGTAGGCGGCAAACGAATGTACGACCGTTAGTGGAAGCAAAGAGGAGCGGGCATGTCCCTTCCTACGTAAAGATTTTTCATCAGCCTTTACCAATAGGCTTTGCCCTATAATAGTACACGAGTTTCAGAAGAGGCTTCCAACGGGGGAGCCTCTTCTCTTGCGTTCTGATGGTCTGAAATCTACAATATTCAGTAATAGGATAAAGGAGGAATGACTCATGCATAGTATTCCATTAACCGAGAGAGCCGAACAAACCATGCAGGGTCTGCCCGGCAGCACTCGGGCCTTCCGTCTGGAATCAAAGCTTACCGGCGGCTGACAAGGCATACGGGAATATTCCCTGGTTCCGGTGGAATCAGATAATGAAGCATATGCCGTCACAACCGACGAAGATACCTACGAGGCGATTAAGCCGTCGCCGGTGCTGGACAACCATCCGTCGCTCGGATGGATGCTCAAAAACAGCAGCGAAACGATTGCCTACGCAATAAAGGTAAAAAAACAGGATAATCCTGTTTAAACCGTAGAAAAAAACCCTTATACTAAGGTATAGATTAGAAAAGGAGAGATACCATGAATATTACCGACCAGGCAAAAGAATTTATTCACGGCGTGATGAAAGAACACAGCGCCGGTAACATCCGCGTCGTCTTTTCCGGCATGGGCTGAGGAGGCCCTAAATTGGGACTGGCTCTGGATGAGCCAGCACAGGACGATGAAAGACGGGAAATTAACGGCATTGACGTAGCCATTGAGAAGCAGGTATTACCACACGTCGAAAATATCACATTGGACGTACAAACCAATAGTGACGGGCAGTCCGGCCTTGTGATGGACGGCGGATCCGACAGCGATTGCTGTTAATATGTATAAAAATCCAGTGCTTTCTCTGAAAAGAGAAGGGGCTGGATTTTTTGTTTTATAAATTTCTACATAAAATAATAGGGATGACGACAAAAACGCTGCCCCCCCCTGAAGCTTAGAGAAGGAACAGAAGGAAAGGATATTGGGAGTATTGATTTCACATAAAGGAGCTGGTGATTGTTGTATTAGCTTAACGGCGAGCCACAGTTAGCATTCGAAAAACAGGTAATCAGAGAGGAATATGTTGATGATCGTATAGATCCGCTACAAAGACGGGATGAAGTATGGATATACAGCTTACGTAAGAAACAGCGCAGACTTAAAAGAGAAGCTGGATCGGTTAAACATACGAGCGGATAATGTGATCTCGTTCCAGGTAAAAAATAATGATACTGTGAGTGAAGTGGAACCGGTTAAATTAAATGAGTTATAGGGGTGGAATATTTGGCTAATATGGAAAATATTGATGTCGATATGCAGACGGGAAACCTTGATATTGATATACTTGAGAGAGATAAGCCGTTGCCATCGTGTGTAGCGATCGTAGGCCTAAGTTAAAGGAATTACCAGAGTTTGGAGAAACGAAGATTGTTATCCATCAGTGGAAAGTTAAAAGAGTGAGGCAGGATGATGGGGAAGAGTTTTGACAGAACCAATACAAATTACTATAGAAAATGCCGAAATGTTACAAAATAATAGTACGATTCTAGGAGTTTTGTTAGGTGCATTGTTAACCTTAATTAGTGGTTGGTTATTGCATATATATACGACTAAACGACAAGATGATATCACTATCAGAGTTTTAGAAACCGAAAAAATAGAAGCAAGTGAAAATTTAAAAGTCATTTTTAATACTATTAATCAATTTCATAACGGAAAATTATTAGATATAAAGAATAAAAAATTTCCATCAAAAATAGATACCTCAAAAGAAGAAATTATTGAAGAGTTCTTTTATAAAACTGAACCTTCAGTAAAACAATTGCATTCAAACTATACAGAAATAAAAACAATAAAAAACAGGTTCAAAAATAAGAAAAAATATAATGATTATAACGAAGATTTTGAAGCAATAAGTCACCTTAATTTAGTTTTAGTAAATTTGTATAGTCAACCTGAAATGAAAAATACTCCTGATCATTTTATAAATTCTGTGATGATAGTTTACGGAAAGGTTCAAGAGGTTTATAAGCATTTTAATAAAAAAGATATAAACGAAGGTTAATCTTACTAGTTATTTAAATAACTCATTTCAAAAGAGCCAGGTAAGTTAATAGGGAGGAATTTTAAATAAAAAAATTATTAAATACAAAGAAACATCGAATAATTTACTATATATTGATTTTTATATTAATTAGTTTTGTTAGTGTTAATTTAGATAAAATTTATTATTTTTTGTCTAAAGTTGACCCAAACGGTTGGATGGGTTTTATAGGTTCAGTTATTAGTGTTATAGGAGCTTTTTTTGTGGCTTCTCACCATTATAAAAAGCAAGCAAAGGATTTATTATTAACTGAGCTAGAAGAGACAAGAAGAAAAATAAATTTTTTTGCTAAGCAGTTTAGACTTGTTTTAGATATTGCTAATTACAAACAAATAATCATAAATGAAAACGATAACTTGAAAGAAAATAAAATCTTTAGAGCTATATTCTCCATGGGCTACCATTATGGAACTCGTTTAAATCAAGATATAGGTAAAGCTTACGAATACCATGTTTCAATACAAAAAGAATTCAGTGGTTTTAATTACGAATTTGAAATGCTTTTAGAAGCATTAAAAATTATAAAAAATAAACTGTATGATGATGAAAGTAACAATATAATTACAATTAAAGACCTAAGAAGTGATATTGAACATTTAAAAATCACTACAAAAAGAAGTACAACTCATATGGATAACATGGTAAAAAAATTAAACTTAGGAACACTTTATTTTATGAATGATGAGTAATAATGTCATCTATCTTGAGAGGATTCTTAAATAGGGGGTTTAATTGAATTGAGTATATCGATATTGAGTGGTGCTATTAGTGCTTTAGTAAGTGCTATAGTAGCAGGTTTAGTTTCTTATTATTTTCGGCTGCTAATAAAGAGCCTGTAGAATTAACATATACCGGAATAATGCATGCAGTTACAAATGTTGAGGGAGAGTATCAGTATTCCGACGAAATCTCTTATAGTGAGTTTTTAGAGAAAGAAAATAATTTAGAAATACCAGATGGCGGTCTTAATTTGAATGTTTCTATTAGTTTAAAAATGTATAATAAAAGTGAAGTTCCTAAGGTATTAGAAAAGCTTGTACTTGAAACTAATAATATGAATACCCCAGTTATCGATATTAATAATAAAATAAATGAAGCTTATAAAACTTCTCATAATGAAATAGAACATTTATTATTAACACCAGGTCAGGCTATTGTGCTTGATATTAAAGACACTATAAAAATTAACTCTGCCGAGGATCTACCAGAGTGGTGTGGCCTGCATTATATAGAAAACAAAAAAAGTATTCTAAAAAAAGCTATTGAATTTTAATCGTCATAGTTCTACCAACCATCTGAAGGACACTGAACGACAGCATACCGCTGTTGCTTGATGTCCTCTTTTTTATTTAAAGGAGAAAATACATGCTATTCACAGACCAGCTCATTGAAGAAAATAAAAGAAATCTGCAGCAGTTCACGAACAAATATGATTCCACGGATCCCTAGGACAAAGAAGATAAATCGAAAGTGAATAGTATGATTGATAGCCTGGCGTTTGCTATTGAGTGGATGGAGATAGGCCGACAACCGGGTTTATTTCGTGGGGGTGACAACGGGGTATCTATCAGCAAATGGAGCTAGAAGAAGCGTATATGATCCCTGACATAGTAGAACAGATTGATATTAACAATAAGGAGATACATTTAACCGATGACCAGAAACAAACGCTGCTGCAAATCTTTTCTGATTTGCCGATTCGACAAAGAAAGTGTTATCTCATATATATAGCGGAGGGGCTTAGTATGAGTCGGACTGCAAAAAAGATTAACATAACTAAGACTAGCAAAAATCTTTCTCTCCCGATTTCTTTGACTTTACCGATTGTTCCTCTCATAGTGAAGGTAGTCCAAATAATGAGGAGGGATTTTATGACTTTAAAACGAGTTATGGTTGAAGTGTATGGAGCAGAAGGCTCTTTAACTGGAATGTATAGCGATAAATTCGGGGTTTACTTAAAGCCTTCAGGTGATTTTAAATACAAGATGATGGTTCCTGCCGATTTAATGGTTTTTCAGAAAGATAAGGATGATCAAATTCTTGTCGATGAAGAGATATCTATTGTGTATGAAAAATAAAACAAAAGCACTCTCCAGGTGAGGGTGCTTTTTATATGCTTTAATACAGGGAGCCCACAGATGAGTGCGGGCTTACACCTACTTAGCCTTACTCTCCTTGTATTGAGAATGTATTATTTAAAAAGGGGAAAACATTACTCTGAGAATAATGTAACCGTCAAGTAGGATAGATCAATTTTTCATAAATAAGATAGATCAACTTTCACCAATTAAGATAGACCACTTGTTTCGGGAAACAATGTTTTTCGATATTTCATGCGAATGCTGTCCATTTCTTCGCCAAACGTAATGATTTCACTGCGGTGAAGGAGGCGATCTAAGATCGCCGTGGTCAGGGTAGGGTCACCTAAGAACTTTCCCCATTCATTCGGTCCTTTATTTGACGTTAAGATGAAGGCAGCCTTTCCATAGAGGTCATAAATAAATTGGAAGAAAAGATGCGCTTCATGCATTTCGTACGTCATATACATGACATCATCGATGATGATGAGATCCGATCCAATGATCCGTTTATACCGGGTGTTGGATTTTTTGATGTGCTCTCGTGTTTTTAAGATATACATCAGATTGGCCATCGAAATAAAAGAGACTTGAAACCCTCGTTCGACGGCATGCACGCCTAATGCGACGGACAGGTGTGTTTTGCCTGCACCTGTCGGTCCCATCAAAATGAGCGTGAAATCATCTTCCACCCAATGAAGATCTTTCAAGACATTGAATTGCTTTTCTCCTAATGCATTTTGTTCTTTTAAATCATACGCAGCTAGTGTTTTTATTTCTGGAAACTCTGCCCACTTCATGAGTCGTTCGATGGTTTTTTGTTCCCGACACTGGAGCTCGTACGTCAAAAGTTCATGGGTGAACTCATGATACGTCCACCCTTTAGCTTCTGCTTTACGGAGAAGAGTCGGCAGCTCTTTGGCTGTTTCAGCCAACCGTAGGGTTCGGCATTGCTGTTGTAACAACTCAAAAGGATGGCTCATGACCCTCGCCCTCCCTTCAATACGTTCAAGTATGTATCGCTTGATCGTTCAGGCGCTTTCCATTCCATGTATTTTGGGTTGAGTGAAACGTCAGGAGAAGAAGAGAGCTGGACCTGCCGGTCCAGGGAATAAGCCATATCGCGAAAATCGTTGCCACTGATTAATTGGAGCTTTTGAATATCTTTTAGAGCTGCTTCTATGCTGTTTGGATGGGCTCGAATGGTTTGTTGAATCACCTTCAATTGATCGATCAAATGCCGTGGGTATTTTTCTGTTAATGCTTCGATAAACCACTGAATACCTGCTTTGTTAGAAAAAGCGTCCGACAGTTCATGAATTAAAAGACTGCGCTTGGATTCGCTTTTCACTCGATGCCGCGGGTCTGAAATAACGATCCCTTTTTTCTCGGAAAGAGGGTGTGTTGCTAACACAGGGCCCGTTGGTTTTAAGCGAATCAAAAGGGTACGCCCCTCTATGATCTGGAGGTATGCTTTATTTGATGCCTGTTCTCGATACGTGCCTGAGGGCACGCTATATCGATTCTGCAGGTAACGAATGACATTGTCCTTATGAATCGTTCTTGGTATACTGGAGGAAAGATGATGTTCAAATAGGTAAGTAGTAGAGACTTTTTGTAAGTGTTGCTTTTCCAGGGCGTGCACTTCGAAAGGTCTCTTTTTTATGTTGTGATGCACTTTCCTATTGCCGGTCCGCTTTAACCAGGCCAAGCAGGCTTCATTCCACGTCGCTAATTGATCGAACACTCGGTTTTTGCTGAAGTTGTATTTCACAAACTTCACGACCTGTTCGATTTTCCCTTTTGATTCTGGATCACTTTTCCGGCAAAGGTACACTTTAAAGCCTCGTGCTGTTTGGTATTTGGTAAATTCGGCTGTTAAAATGAGATCTCCGGCGTTCTCACTGACGGCGAGCAGCGCATCTTGATCATAAACCATCTCCGCCGGCATTCCTTCGTAATAGGCAAACGCATTTTCATGACATCTTACGACGTCAGCCGTGCGGAAGGGACGATCCAGCCACTCGACATACTTATAGCGAGAATGGGACAGGACAAAAGCAATGAAGTAAAGGCGTTTGTGTCCTCCCGTTTTCTTTTTCACGACGGTTTGTCCAAAATCGACTTGCCCCTGCTGCCCCGGAAAACTTTCAGGAGTGGCCGAATAGTTTCGGTGCTGTATTTTTTTGGGAATATGGTACATCTCGCGCAGCTCATTCACATAATTACGGACTGTATTTTCCGTAGCACCTCGAAAACTCATCCGTTCTTCCAACCAGTCATGGACCTGGGCCCCAGTCAAATCCGGGTGCTCCTGCAGCCAGTGGAGAATCGGATCCCGGAAGGGATCCAGCTTCTTTGACCGGTGGCGCAGGGAAATGAGAAAATCCTCAAATTCCTCCGGGGCCATCCCCATATAATCTTTTACCGTATTCCTCGACATATTTAGTTTTTTTGCAATCGAGTTAATGGAAAACCCTTCGGCATGTAACTGCCGGATCTCTGCATATTTCATAAATCGCTTCACTCCAATTTCCTCACTTTCAATAAACTAGCCTCAGCCTATTAAAAGTGTCATATTTGTAGGGAAATTGGTCAATCTTATTTGTGGAAACCTGCTCTGTCTTAATTGTGATAAATTGCTCTCTCTAGTTTATCGTTTACAATAACGGATGCTCCCAATAATGATCAGCCGCATGGGGAATATCAGGACTCAAAAAGGTATCAAAATCAATACGTTCTATTGTCTCTTTCTCAAAATCAATGGCAATTACTTTATCTTTTCTTTCTTCATAATGACTAACCAGGGTAGTTTCAAATTGAACATAAATATCATCAAAAACATATTCATTTTGTAATTCTATTAATAAAGCAGTTACATCATTGTAGGCCTCGGCTTTTATCATGTTATTAGTTAAATTATCACTGAGGTTAGTTAAATTAACATAAATATTAACATGATTACTTGCCTCATAATATTCGGTATCTATAAGGGCATCACCAAATATTTCTTTTGATATTTTGTTTGCAGTACTTTCAGGAGCAGTAGTTTCTTTTTCTGCTTTGGCAGTACTTTTACTTTCTTCCGGAAGTTCTCTCTCGTTGGACTCTTCTAATTCGCTACAGGCCCCGAAAACTAAAAGGCTTATCAGCGCCAACGTATACAGTAAATACTTTTTCATGTTATCCCTCAATTGAATATTATTAATTGGAAGTAAATGTTGAAAACAAAAAAATAAGTAACGGGTCGCCGCCGATTACTTATTACATTATTCATTTCGCTGCTCCATCTTGCAGAGGACAAACTCACGTATTTCTTCTTCGGTCCAGAGTTTATTGTGAACTCTCTCTTTATTCCTGTTTTAAAAGATATCATGTTTTTCAGCAAAGTTCGAGCTTTCTTTTATCGTTAATATATACATAGAAGCAGCCCCTTTTTATTAATTGCAGTAATTTTATTTATTTTAAAAAAACCCTATCTAGTTAAAGCAAATAAGAGCTTAAGGCTTTATCTAAAGAGTTTAAGGCTTTGATTTTGAAAGTTTGTCAAAGTTACCTATGAAATAATGTTCCATTAATTTACAATAAAGTATCAATGAGGTTTGGTGTTGTAGAAGGTATCTCTATTTGTTATTTTTTTAGTTATTTTATTTTTAAGATGCAAGGCAATATAGTTACATAACAGTTTTCAAAAGAAATATGTACGAATTAAACTAACTTACAGAAAGAGGGATTTATTTGCATTTACGTGTGCTTATCGATAACAATACCTGCATCGATCAATACTACTTAGGAGAACCTGGATTATCCACTTATATCGAAAAAGAAAATACCAGCATCTTAAATGAAGAAGAAATTAATACCAATGAGGTTATGGTTTAAGATGAAGCCTCTACTAAAGAGAGATCTATGGAAAGGCGCTGCCTCTATAAAAACTCCAGGAAGTAAAACAACGAGGTCAGGTACTTATAATGCACAGCTGAAAAGAACGGGAGGGTAATAAAGATGCAAAACATAGAAAAGTTTCATGTGAGATTTGATGATTTCGATAGCACACCGTATTACCAAGCTTCTCCCGATAATCGGATTCGTATAAGTTGTGATAATTATAATAATAAAAATTGGAAACATCTCAAAAATCTAATATACACTCTTTTCCATGAAGATAGTGAAACAAACCTTACATTGGAAGTAGGAACGATACGCAACAATAAAAGAATCCCAATAAAAACAGGGATAGGTAAATTTTTTCATATCACAAATTGGAAAGAAGACATCGTCTATCACAGCGAACTTGATATGAGCTTTATTATAGCTACCATTAAGAATGTAGATGCCGATGACATTTATAAATATGGTAGAAGAGTGGCTTCGGGCCATAAGGATTCTTATATTGTTTTTTATAATCAAACATTTTTAATGTATATCAGTACAGATGTTATTGACATTATTTCTAAAGAAAAAGAAGATATTCAAAAGGTCACTCCCTTTACTAAAGAACTGTTCAAAAAGTCTTAAGTGATGATACAGAGTGCAGATGATTTCTACATGCTGCTTATTTTTACTGTGAACGGTAATTAACTCTATTATTCTCATGCGTTATTTTTGTAGGCATGATGTAGAGCTTGTTTTTTTTCATCCATGTAGGTTATTACGAAAATGGTCAAGATATAGAAGGTATTTTCTTAAAAGTCTATGAAGAGGATAGATGGTGCCTCTTTTATGATGATGAAATGTACGACATTAAAATGACAAATAAAGGCGGCAGTTTATTCACGAACGATTTTGGCTGTCTTTTGGGAATTTACCTTACCCCGGAGAAAAAGCTTACAGAAAAAAAGGAAATGAGAAAAAAGATCTTCAAGTTATTCGAAATGTAATAGATCATGCAGAGGCTGAGGATACAACATTAGAAGCATCTGATTATGATGTACATGTTGATTATGGAGATGAAAATACGAGGGAATGCATTTTGAAGAGTTAGAAAATGGTAAGTACGCTATTGTCTATATTGGTTATGAAAATGAAGTATATGTAGTAAAGGAGGAAAAGTCTAAACACTTGCATCATTTACTTCATTAAAAAATAATGAAAAAGTAAGTGCTATTGTTTAATTAATATGAAAAAATGCCCTCTTACTAGTCAAACGGGCGGCTTAGAGAACGATTTTTTCAGAAAAAGTGAAAAGAAATATGGACGTTCGATCTACAAAAATTACCTTGTTTGTTTTATTTCTCAAAAAACTGCGGAAAGGAAGATTCACTTTTCCTGCGATTATCGTTGTCAGAGATTTTTATTTCCTTTTTGAACGAAGAGAGCGACGAACAAAATAAGCAATCGTAAAGACATTATAAAAAAAATAAGTAGTTGAGCTAATCGAGCCATTCCGTAATCCATAGTATTTATCTCCTTTACGTATTATATTGAAATGTTTATAAATAGTAATAAAGGACAGAAAATTTCGTTATTCTTCCTTCTTCGTTATAACGTACATAACTTAAATAAATCTTTTATCGTATCCTAAACCAGTTCGCTAACGTGACCGCCACTGCTACCATTCTATTTTCCTTGATACTATTAACACCATGAAAGATTAATTTTAACAAAATATGGAACATTAGTGAATCTATTTACATACAGGTTCTAATATGTTTGGAAAAGAACCATTTTACAAACAAAAAGAGAGAAGATGCTGCTGATTGCACATTTTCTCTCTTTCTTTGTAGTTCGTAAACTAAAAAAACCATGAACATTTTTGAACTGAAGGTGTGATGAAAGCCAATGCTTTTTTATATGAATCGTATATAGTCTTATTCTATTGCTGTCTTTTTCCTTCAATAAATAATAGCCTGATATGCTGTTTACTTAATTCAATAACGGCTAACTGTTATCAAAACTGCAGCCTAAAAGTTATTTAAACAATACATACAAAAATATCCTTTTATAGTATATAGTTAACATATATTTTCAAAAAATGGGAGGTTTTTTGAAAGGTAGGTTAAAGTATACTACGAAAAATTCAAAAATGACTTAAGAAAGGCTAACATATGGTATTGCTTGAAAATCGCTATTTTATTTTGCTAAGCATTTTGTACTTTATACTAGGAATTTATATTTTATTTATAATGAATCACGATATAACATCTAAATTTTTACTATTCTTTTTTCTTGTTTACATATTTAATATTTTTAAAGAAGAAATAAAAAGGAGAAACCAATGAAAAATTTTTCTTTATGTAGTGGCAGGATTGTTTATAGTTTTTCTCCTATTAGTAGCTATAGGGATTCTTTCATTTTTAAGTGGGTCAACCTCCGTTAATTAGACAGCGGTTTGAAAGGAGGCAACGGATGAAAGCTGACAGTTATGTAATGAATATAGGTTTAGTAATTCTTGTTGTTTCTCTTGTAACCGGTTTGATTACTCAACCGGATTCTCCAACAAATATAGTGTGGCTTACTTTGGCTGGAGCATTTATAGGGGTTGGTATACTTATTCAAATTTACTTTTATTTTTTCAATAAGAAAGATCAGTCTTAGTTGTAAATAAGTACCTTGGGGCTTCATTGAGTGTAATCGATTCTACTGTATGGGGACAAGTATGAGCTTTCCGCAGCTCTATCTTATACCCCCGTATCTTTAAATATAATGATTTATTTATCATTAATAATAGGCCTGGTTTATTTTTCATTTGATTATGCAGCACATCTTTACAACATTCAGAAGATCCAAAGAAAAAAATACGAAAAAGAGAATATCAAATTAAAGTTTTGACTTGCTTTCCAAATTCGTTTTTGTCTATCTGTTAAAGTTCCAGTTATATTAAAGTGTCGGCAATAATCGAGCTACTGTAAGAAGAGCTTGGGTAAACCCTAGGACAACAGCAAGAGCAACTATTGCCAGTAGTTTGCGAGGAAATAAAGCGAACTGGGGCGACAAGATAGATCAGTTGAATCACTAATAAGTTGCATGTAGCTTATTAGTGATTTTGTATGAAGGAGATGCCCGTAGTGAAATACATAGTAAACAGCCTGCTTTTACTCGTTCTGATCAGCACCACGATCTTTAGTTTTCATTTTTTCAGCCAAAAACAAGCCAGTGACCGATTGTATACCGACCCCTTCGTCTTTTCGATTATTTACGAGGGGGAAAAAGCATTAGGTCTAGAAGAAGTGCAGCGTTTTTCGCATGAAGAACGGGTGAGTATCGCCCAATACAATTACTTAGATGAAGAGCGGATACATATTTATGCGGCCAATCTTCAAGCAGACCCTTCGCTTACGCTAACCAGCGGCTCTATGCCTGACACCGGTGAATTTCTGGCGGAAGAAGAGGTTCAGACCGAAGGGTCTCATCAGCAGTCAGGCACGATTGCGTTTCCTTTTTCCCAATGGGATGTTCGCTATTACCCGATGGACGCGGCGGTTAATGTAGGGCTGGGAGATACCTTTTATGTTAACGGGGTCGAAACAGAGGAAACGTTGGAAAGGGTCGAGGCCTATTTTTCCGACTATGGGGAGGTCACGTGGGAGAGTGAAAGTATCTCCCCCTTTCCTTGATTCATCCCACTTTGGTTTATTTAGCTGCTCTGGCCTTTTTGGTTTTTGGGCTCGGGATGTTTTTCTTTATTCTGCAAAGGAGAAAGCTCTTGCTGTTAACCGACTTATGGGGATACACCACAGTTCAAAGAATAGCTTCTCTTCCCTTATTGTTCGTCAAACCGGCCTTGCTCGCTTCGCTGCTCCTTTTATTCGGCACAGGCGCCTTTCCCTGTATGAAAAATCAGTGGCCGTATGTCTCTTCTTACAGCCTTTTGGCAGTTGGTACGCTTACCGGGACCCTCCTTCTTTTGGCTGCCGGCACGATGGGCCTTGTTTTCGTAGTCGATGGCTTTATCAGTCAGGGAACGCTAAAAGGAAAACTGCCGTTTGCGCATTTTCATTGGGGGGCCCTAGGAGGAAAAGTCATTCTTACGACCATTCTCTTTTGGGTCGTCGCCACTTCACTGCTGCAATGGCATCAACTGCAAGAAAAAGTAGAAAATCTGGCCTACTGGAACCAGTCCCAGGATACCTATCGCACAACGCTATCATCTAGTACAGATGCGATTTTAAACGATTTAGAAAAAGACAGAGAGCTCAATCAGCGCATGCTTTCTTTTTATCAAAGAATGGAAATTGAAGAGGACGCATTCTTGATGGAGTCGGAGAATTATAATGTCCAGGGCTGGAATGGCGTGGAGCGGGAATACTTCTATGAAGAGTATATGAGCGCAGAAGAAGCCCGGTATTCACCTGATGGCGAGCGCGTAACCATTAATGCCAACTATCTGGAGATCAATCCTATCGAAGGGAGCAATAATCAGGAGGTAATCCATCAGATGGCTAATGACGAGAATACCCTCACGCTTTTAGTGCCGGAATCCTACCGGAAGATAGAGAAAGACATTAAAGAACATTACTTAGAGTACTTTTATTTTCTGAAAGTAGAAGTGGATAATCTGTACAATGAAGCCATCGGTTCTCCCCTTAATACGACTAGCAAAGAGGCCTTGTCGATTCAAATTATTTATACGGCCTCTGAGCAAGCTTATTTTACCTTTAACAGTGCTACCGGGAACGCGGAGAACCAAGTGATAGACCCTATTGCTGTTATTTATAATGACAGTCTGGACCCTTCGACGATAACGGCTTATGTCAGTAGTTCCTTATATTTTCAGGATGACTCGGAAGGAGAAGCGTTCGAACAAATTCGCCCTCTCCTCGAAGAAGAAGAAATAACCGAAATCCCAGCTGTTGCTTCTGTGTATGATGAAGCGAACCAAGCCATTGTGCAGCAAACGCAGCGACTCCTCCAACAAACCATCGCATTGATCATTCTGGGGATCGTGTCTACTGTGCTGGTAAGCTTTATGATGTGGGCCTATTACAAAGCTAGAGCTTATGATTTACTCCTTATGTACTTGCACGGATTTTCGTTTTGGGACCGAAACAAACAGCTGTTGCTAGGAATCTTACTATCCCATGGGGTAGCTGGTGGTATCGTATTCGCCTTCTTCTCTATGCCGATCCTCTTTCCGATTATCCTGTTTTCTCTGCTTTTAGAGGCTTCGATAGTCGCTGTTCTTAGTCAACAATTGATGCATAGAAACATTCAAACCGTATTAAAGGAGAGCATGTATGATTACATTGGATCAGGTTGAGAAACGCTACGCTTATCGAACAGTGATTTCCAACTTTTCTTTACAGATAGAAGCAAAAGAATTCGTCTCTATCGTTGGAGAGAGCGGTTCGGGCAAAACTACCCTGTTAAACTTCATGGGAGCGCTCGATCAACCCGACCAGGGCGACGTTACCATTGCCGGTATCCGAAACCCAACGGGGAAGCAGCTGCAGACGCTGCGCCGGTTCCATTACGGTTATATTTTTCAACAGTACGTGTTAATGGAAAACGATACCGTCGCGCAGAATTTACTCCTTTCCAAAAAGTATAACAAAGGATTTTCTACGAAAAGCATGGAAGAAGCGATGGACATGGTGGGGCTGCCGGTCTCTTTTCTGCAGAAGAAAGTGTATCAATTAAGCGGCGGAGAGCAGCAGCGCGTAGCCATCGCCCGGGTGATGGTAAAACCGTGCACTATTATTTTAGCCGATGAGCCAACCGGCAATTTGGATCCTCTCAATAAACAAATCGTCACAGATCTCCTGCGACAATTTCAGCGCATGGGAAAGACGGTAGTCTGCGTGACGCACGATCACGACGTAGCCGCTCAATCGGACCGTATTATTCGTTTATCTAAAGAAAAAGGAGTGGAAATATGAGAACGATTAGCTTGTCTCTTATCAATGTTGTTTTGATCCTTCTAACCGTAGCCCTACATAAAGTTATCTATCGATTACTGCTTTGGTCGTACGACAGCTTAATCATGTATTGGGGACTTTTTGTGGGCATCTTTTTTGTCATGAATCTTATAGTCAATTATGTATTTCTTAGAAAAAAGTAACCAATGCCGCAAGAACAAGTCGCTTCAAAAATCTTCTGGGTTGGCCTTCTTACATTATCTCTTTTCAACAGTAAATGTGAATGTCATACCGTGCCTAAAAGTACACTTTTACAGATTAAAAGGGAAAAAATTGCGAAAAAAGGGTAATACGTTAACAATGGTTCGGGCCTAATAGGTATTTCCTTAAAGGGGTCGATTTTAAATAAATATAATGTTACCGACTTTTAAATCTTGTAAAGTACCATATTACTTTAATGATTAATAATAATTTATTGTTTTTACAGCTGCCGGTATCTTTATGATCGCTCTGCTGATTCTATGGATTTTCTAATCTGATGAAATACTGTGTTGGTAAGGAGGGATGGCACGTATGAGAAAAGCGCAGATTATAGCGCGCATTATTATTGTCATACTGGCGCTGGGTTTCTTTTTCGCAGACTTCTCCATTGTAGCTCCTATCGTCCTGTCCGCCTTCGTTATCCTTTCTTTTATTGATTATCAGGCCGATAAGAAAAAATATAATATATTCACAGGTGTGGTATTTTTGTTTATCTTATTTACCTTTTTCATTATATAAAGCTGAAAAGAGTCATCGAACCATAGGGTAATGAAGAAAAGATTTTAAAGGGTGATTCGCATGGATGCAATAGAACAGGGAGTACTTATTCTGCTTATCCTGGCTGTCGTGGCTGCCTTTTTCTCGATGGTAAGGTGGATGACCAGGCATTATTTGGATGATTTTTATAAGAAGCTTTACCAAAAGGCAGGGCATGCAATAGAAAAAGTTTTCGGAAAGTGATTGTACATAGTTTCCTCTCGAATCGGGAATAGGTTAAGCAGTCCCACTATCGAAGGAGGAACATACCATGTTTGGAAGAGTTGTACTGTTGGATGGAAGTACGAAAGACATTGTACTGCCGGGAGATAAAACGAGTGATTCCGATCAGGACGAAATAAGAAGCGAGTTAATGAAAAATGGCGGAAGGTATCAGATACTGGGAAGCGACAATGAGCATGCCGAATTTCATTCGGACGAGGTTGTGAACGTAACGTTCCATGAGGATACCGAATAACGTTATTATTTTATTTTGTCAGAAATAGGGTATAGCTTTAGTAAATACCTTAGGAGGAATACCATGTCAGTTAGTATTAGAGTGTACGAAAAAGGAGAGCGCATTGCAGAAGATATTCACGAGGGAACCGAGCCGCAGCCGCTGTTTGATTTGATTGACGGCTCTTATTCGCATTTGAAGCTGAAAGATACAGCGTGTGAAGAAGCGAAAGGATTATCCGTCGAGAAGAACCAGAAATATCTCTGTGTCGATAACGGAGAGACCTCAGGCGCTTCTGCCATCACAGAATATGTAGTGGAGTTCGATGCCGAGCTGCACAGGCAGCTGACCAGTTTAATCAAGTAGGTAAAATAGAAAGGGGACGCATCATGGAATTTAATAATGAAGTGATCGATTTCTTTGTCAAAAAATGCCTGGATGAAAACATTAACGACTGGGATGAGTTATTGGATCGTGCCGAGATCGAGGGCTTATCCACGGTGGAACTGAACAGCTTTATAGAGTTTATCCGGGATCAAGGCATGGCCGTTGAGACGGATGGACCGAACGGGGAGAACGAGCGTGCAATCATGGTTAAAGATGACCTGCAGATTAGAAATATGGCACAGGAAGATAAGTAAAAGAAAGCACTCTCGTATGAGGGTGCTTTTTATTGATCGAGAAAAAGAAGAATATGATGTATTTTCCGTCTAAAAAAGATACATCCTAGAGCCCGACTGGGGACAGATGGTACATATAACAGTATCGCAGGTTACAGGACGACCGGCATTCCGGCAGGAGCATCCAGATATAAAAGTAGAAGAGAATCCTTAGATATTGCTGCGAATCTATAAGGTTTTTCATGTGATAATCTCTTACATCATAAACAGATTACTGGCTTTTTATGTTGTTTCCTTACAAGATGGGGTCAGGATTTATTTAGGAGGGGTAGGATGAAAGGGAAAGATGCAGCAGAGCTTGAGAAAAGCATAAAAGAAATAGAAGCCGTGGCCTTTCACAATCGGGATACGTTAATTGACGTTGCTAAAAGCGTGGAAGTGCTGAAAGAAATACTAATAAAACAAGAGCTGACGACAGAGG
Source organism: Sinobaca sp. H24 (assembly GCF_023845525.1). Classification (NCBI taxonomy): domain Bacteria; kingdom Bacillati; phylum Bacillota; class Bacilli; order Caryophanales; family Sporolactobacillaceae; genus Sinobaca; species Sinobaca sp. H24. The sequence continues at coordinate 118,088 of NZ_JALBWT010000006.1, read as the reverse complement.
AAGACTTTGCCGAACGTAAAGAGAGCATTGAGGTGCCGATAGATAAATATATAAAGTGACGGAGAGCGCTCCTTTTATAAGGGGTGCTCTTTTATTACGCGTTTTCTTCTATTTCGACTGCTGACTCCGTATCCTCGACTGGTTCTTCCTCCGGGGTTTGTTGATCTCCGCATCTAGCCAGAAGAACTGCTGTGCCAAATAACATCGTAGTGACCCAATGCTTTTTCATCCTATCTCTCCTTCATTATAATAGATTAACAACTTTGTAAAACCAGAAAAAGAAAAAGCCGTACTTATAAAAAAGTACGGCTTCCTCAGGCTCCCTTAGGGAAAAGCTTCAGCGTTAAATCTAATATGTGGCTGCCATCAGGTGCTGCAGTATGCCGGGCTCCGTTTATCGCAAGAAACGTTGATTTCGGAATGGGGGTGCTTTCTTCCCCGTTATGTATGGAAAATCCGGCTTCTTTGACAGCCAGAGCAAGGTCCCGGTCAATATCATAGACAAGCAGCGGTTTAAGCTGGGCCGAATCGCAGGCACGATAATGGTTTTCGAGGCGGCTGCAGAAATCGGTGAGTTCTTGTTTATTGGAAAAATATAAGGTCAGCCGGTTAATGTCGTACGGTCAGAAGGGGCAGGATAGTACAAGGTTCTATTCGTGCTTGCATGGATCTTGTCGAATAACTCTTTATACAAGTAGTTGGCCAGTTCGGCGCGTTCAATCAGGCTGCTCATCGGAAGTCCCCTTTGTATAGGAATGTTTTTGAAAATTATATCATTATTTGTTAAAAAACGGATAGCGCTTACAGAAAGTCAGTAAAAAAGAATCGGGGATAAAGGTCGCAGGAGATTATATGACATTCCGGCGGGACTTTTCACAATCGGGCGCGGACATGTTATATTTGCCTAATCATATTGAATAAAGGACGGATAATCTATGAAAAACCCGATTTCAGAGGAACTGCTGAATCATTATATTGCATCGATGGAATTATATATTGGAGAAGCGATGGAAGAACAGGAATTTAATGATATTGAACTGACGGTTATGAAAGAGGTAGGACTGGAAAATACGAAAGAGGGGCACCGGGCTTTCTACGACGTCATGAGCACGACTGCCTCGTTTCTATACGGGGAATGCGAAAAGGAAGATATCCACGCCGAGTTAAGTAAAGTGGCAGCTTCCCGGTAAGATACAATAAAAGCCCCCTGATTTCTTTTGGAGGAATCAGGGGGCTGATAATTATACTTCTTCCGGATTGGATAATTCGTCTATGAAGGGCTGCACGTTTCGCTTCTTATCGCCGCGAAGCGTATTCAGCATGCCTAGTAGAACGGCCACCTCATCATAATCGAGCGTTAACGTCACTTCATCATTTTTAATATTGTTCACTGCTTTTGCCATAGTATATCCCCCTGATTGTATAGTAATAGATGGACTGCTGTGGATAAAATGTCTAGCCGGGTATATTTTTAATACTATTCACCATTTGCTGCCTTCTAAAACGTACCTGGACGTCTGCCGATTATTACTCGTTTATTTTAACATGTTACTTATTATAATATTATACCTTTCATTTTTCTATGGATAGTTCTTTTAGAGAGAATGCTATGTAGAGCGGATACAGTTGTCTCTATTCGTATTACATTAATATAGACAGTGTTAGAATGAGCTGAATAAAGGGAATAGACGAGAAAGAGAGAATACTATATGTAAATGGAACTTTATCCTTTAAATAAATAGAAATATAAGATAGTACACAATAGTGGAATTAATTGGATATTTTCAGTGGAAAGGTAGTATATTATATATAATCGAAGAAAATAGTAGTATGTACAATTAGAGAACAGTGTCCGGATAGTTCTTTCTGGAGAGGATGCGTGCTATGAAAATGGACAATAAAGAAAAGCCGGCTGAAGAATTTGAAATTAGTACATCGATATTAAACTCGCTTCGGGATCAAATCTGCGTGATCGATCATATAGGAACCATTATTTTTGTAAACGATGAATGGATTCGAGCGTCCGCAAGAAGCAGCGAGTTCCGTGACATACATGGAATCGGTGTGAATTACCTGCATAAGATTGAGAACAATACACATTTACACGGAGGCCTGCTTTCCATTCTTTCAGGAAAAGAAGAATATTTCACGTACGAATATTCCTGCCACACGCCAACGGAAAAAAGGTGGAATCTCATGCAGGCAACGCCGCTGCTGGCAAATGGAAGCGGAAGGAGGGGTCTTGTCCTCCGTCATGTAGACGTAACCAAACAAAAGCTTTTGGAGCTGCAGCTAAAGCAGCAGGCGGAAACAGACTCGCTGACCGGCTTGTATAATCGAAGATATTACGAAAAGCGGCTGGAGGAGGAAATCTCACTGCTTCACCAGAACGGATCGGATTTATCCTTGCTTTCGATCGATGTAGATAATTTTAAAATGGTCAACGATATGTACGGGCATCTGGTAGGAGACATTGTTCTTAAGCAGCTTGCCCTTCTCCTTAAAGGATCTACAACAGAAACGGATATTTCGGCCAGGGTCGGAGGGGATGAATTTGCTGTACTGCTTCCGGGGACCAATTCTGATCGGCTGGAGCAGGTGGCGGCCGACATACTTAGAGTGGTACAGGAGCAGAACAGCAACAGCCTTAATCCGTATCCGATTACGCTTAATATTTCTATAGGCGGGGCTTGTTTTTCCATTGGAGATTCGATGGAAAATGTATTGCAGAAAACAGACCGGGCTTTATATGGAGCCAAGAATCTTGGCAAAAACCAAATTAATATTGTATAACGCGTAAAAAAGAAGCCGTATGGTTACGGCTTCTTTTTTGAGTCATCGGCAGTCTGCAGATAATTCCTGACTTGTTCAACAGTGAGGCCGGCTTTCTTGGCCTCGAGGATCAAATCCATCCATTCACGGTCCAGCTTTTTCTCATTCTGTCTGTTCATCAACCCTCACACCTTTAGAAGTATTCCTCAGGCGGTCCAGCCATCTTAGCATTATGCCTTAGACCTGTAACTTTGCGAAACTGCTTTTCAACAGCGTAGCCTTTTTCTGAAGGTTGGTTATTGTTTTTATTGTACGTTGAAAAAGGAGGAAAAAATAGCAGGAAGTTTCCATTTGTCCATGTTTTTTTGGACAGGTGGTATCACATACCTGATTTTCAAAAGAAAGGGACCATTGTTCTAAAGGTTGATTGTGATTATAATAGAAGAATAGAAGAGACAGGAGAAGGAGGTTATGGAAGATCGATTAAAATTTGCTGTTATTTATGCGGCCCTTGTCTTTGTCATTGCCGTTCCTTTTACCTTTGTTGTAAAAGAAAGTGATGTCAGCTGGGGACTGAGCTCGGGACGAGCGGGATCACCTTTTTGTATTGGTATTTTACATATAAGAAAGAAGCAAAGGCCGTTGGTGCCACCCGCTATAACAAAAAAACCAAGGGGCGTGCCGGCTCTAAAATGATTTACGCGAATATCATGTACAGCTTTGTATTTGCCTATCTTATTGTGACAAATAGTTACAGTGACGGCAACTGGCTGATGCTTCTTCTGCTAACATCGCTGCTCTTTCTGGGTGTGCAGCTGTTTCAACACAATAAAGAAAAATTGGTGAAAGAATAAAAAATTGGTTTTATGAAGGCTGAAACTGGAGTGTGATCTCCTGTTTCAGTTTTTGTTATTTATATGCTTCTTTCTTATCACCCCTCGTTCGAACTGGTTATTAAATATATTCTGGATCATTCCATCATTTCCTTCAAAAAGGTAGTAAAAATCCAGCGCTGAAGCTAGAGAATGTGATTATGGGCTTTATGTGTAATAATTTCTTCCGAGCGATCGGTAGCCGAAGGCGGGGCAGGGGACAGGGCGGAAATTTCATCACGCCATTCCGGCGTCATAGTAATATCGAGCGAATTCAAAGAATGCTCAAGCTGCTCCGGGCTGCGTGCTCCAATAATTGGAGCGGTGATACCAGGATGTGATTTAGCCCAGGCAACAGCGAGAGAAGCGGGATGGAGGCCGTGGCTGGCTGCATAGGAAGAAAAGCGTGCAGCGATATCGAAATTAATGGTATCCGCATAACGATCCGTGTACATTTTCTGCTCCACTAAACGTCCCTGAACGGGTCTGTCTGTCACCCCGTATTTGCCTGTAAGGAGGCCGCCTCCAAGCGGGCTGTAAGAGATAACGCCAACCTCTTCGGAATCAGCAAACGGCAGGATTTCCACCTCTGCCTGGCGCTTAGCCAGGTTGTACATCGGCTGAATCAGCTCGAAGCGGCTGAGATGTTCTTTAGCTGAAATGCCAAGCGCCTTGGCGAGCTGCCAGGCTGCCCAGTTACTGGCCGCGGGATAAAGAATTTTCCCCTGGCGCTGCAGGTCATCAAGAGCACGGAGGGTTTCTTCCATCGGAGTAAGGGGATCGAATTTATGTAGAAAATAAAAGTCGATCCGGTCCGTTTTCAGCCGGCGCAGGCTGTTCTCGACTTCCAGCATAATATGGCGCCTGGAGAGTCCGCGTGCATTTACGTCCGACCCGGTCGGGTTGGCTACTTTTGTTGTCAGCACAATCTCGTTCCGGCATTCCGCGATAAAGCCGCCGAGAATTTCCTCCGCGCGGCTGTCATTGTAGTTGTTGGCGGTATCAAAAAAGTTAATGCCGGCCTCACGGCAGCGGTTGAACATATTTCTGGATGTTTCCTCGTCTGCATTTCCTCCAAAAGACATCGTGCCAAAACAAAGCTCAGAAACAGAAATGCCTGTCTTTCCAACCGTATTGTATTTCATATAAGCCGCCTCCTGCTAGAGTAGTTACGCAAAGTATAAAGCTTAAACACCCTTATGTAAACGCTGTAATGTTAAATATTTACTCTGCTGTCCGTTTATTACTTCAATGAATAATACGTATCGAAAAACGTAGAATCGTCGAGGAGATAATAGCAGAGCAGCTCACTGATGCGCTTTTTCATGTTGAGCTTCAACAGATGCAGACGCTCGTGCCGGCCGTCGCAGTATATCGTATACAATAAAGCCCGGATACACGGCATCCGCCCGGGCGAGCCGGATGCCATGCTGCTGCATGGCCTGTTTTATATCGTGAAGGTCCTGTTTGATACGCAGAATCAGCACATCAAACAGCTCCTGGTAGTAGTGGCCGAGCTTGATTGTTTTTTCCAGAAAAAACGACCGGTCCTTCTCCATGGTGTTCACGAGCAGCTCGGTGAGCAGAAAACGGTCTGCCGTCTGAAGGTGCTGTTCTTCTATCATCTTTATATCTTCCATCGTGAACCTCTCTTTCCAAAACAGTAAATCCGGGTTTTTTCTAAGTATATACGAATGAGTGTTCCCGTGGGTGGGAAGACCTTCATCCAAATTATTATAAACAAACGAAAACACAGCACCTTTCCCAAAAGAGGGAGAAGGTGCCGTGTTTTTATTTTTCACGCTCATCCAGAGCTCTTTGTTTGTATACCCTGGAGATGTGAATATGGTGAATAATGGAAATGAAGGGACGTACGAGCATCAGCACGCTTCCGGCAACAAAAAGCCAGGTCCCATAGTAAGTAGTGGCTTCGGAAAAAAAGAGAAAACTTCCAATAAGAAAAATCAGCCCGATAATAATATCATTTATTTGATACAAAAGCTGGTAAATCTTTGAAATTTCCAGCTCATAATGACCAAAGATAATATCAATATTTCTTTTCATCTCCGATTCCTTCTTTCAACCCATAGTTCCTATAGTTCTACCCGTTTTAGAAAGAAGAAAACCTGGATGGGCTTACGGTGTCATACGGACAGCGCCGACATATCCATCATTCCAGTAGTTGGAGAAAGAAGTATAGTTTACACCTCTGCTGAGCGTGGCATGAAATAAGGTGCTGCTGTCAATATAAATGGATACGTGGTTGATGCTGCCATCTTTGTTTGTATCAAAAAAGACAAGGTCTCCTTTTTTCAAGTCCGACCGATTAATACGGGTACCGGCTAAATACTGCTGGCGTGAAGTCCGTGGAAGCGTAATGCCGTTTTCTGCAAACACGCGCTGCGTGAAGGAGGAACAGTCAAAAGCTGCTGTTGTAGTAGAAGCTGCTCCAAACAGATAGGGAGTGCCAATATAGCTTTCTCCACTTGCAATAACGTTATCGATCACATTTGTATGAACACCGCCGACTTGTTCTTTTGGCGGATTCGACTGTTCTGCTGATACTTTACCTGTTAGATGAGCTCCCAGCTTATTCATAATTTTAGAAAACTGTGCTCTCGTTATTTTATCATTGGGCCGGAAGCTGCCGTCCGGATAGCCGGTAATAATATCATTCTGCGCCAGGTAACCAATGGCTGCTGCGCCAGTTGTAGATGCATTTACATCTCTAAAAGAGTTAGAAGTGTCCCCGGAGCTGGTAAATTGATACATCCGGTTTAGTACCGCTGCGGCCTGCGCTCTTGTCATATCGTCATTCGGGCGGAATGTGTTATCTTCAAAACCGTTAAAGTATCCGCGCTGCGATCCGTAGGAAATATAGCTCGAAGCAAAATAACTGCTTCCTACATCCCTGAAGCTTGTAGATTGCGGCGTATTATTCCACTGCTGGAGCCGTCCGAGTATAGCGGAGGCCTGACCTCTTGTTAATAGATCATTCGGCTTAAAGTAGCCGTCACTTCCCTGAATGATGCCTCGTGAAGATAGGTTATCGATGTCTGTTTTTGCCCAAAAGGAAGCATTTACGTCCCGAAAGGAAACGTTGGAATGCACAACACCCGGCCATGTAAATACTTCGGCAGAGGATTGAGCAGTCACAGAAGCGGCGTTTGTTTCGGCAAATGCTGTCTCCGGAACGCTGGTGAGCACGATGCTGCAGGCAAGTACAGCAGGAGCTGCAATAGTTAGTAAAGATTTTTTCATTATGTATTCCTCCATATGTATGTTTTGGTATTTCTGGTATCACGCGCAGAGGGGTCTTTTTTGGCAGGGGCATACTCCTGTTATCGGCAGGTTTTGTAGATAGTTTAAGGAAAAATGTAAATTGACCAGATTGGTCGAACATGCTATATTTAAGTCGACCAATGCGGTCTAATATTAAGGAACGGAGGAATGGCTTATTACAACATCTTTTGCAAACCTTCAGCCGGAGAAGAAAAAAGCCATTCTGGACGCCGCATTAAAGGAATTCAGCGACAACGGATACAAGCAGGCGTCCACGAACAACATTGTAAAAGACGCGCAGATCGGCAAAGGAATGCTGTTTTATTACTTTAAAAGTAAAAAAGGCATGTACGATTATTTAGTCGACTACAGCATGGAATTTATTAAAAATGAATATTATGCCTATATTGATGAGTCTGAAAGAGATTTTATCGAAAGATACCGGAAAACGTCGGAGCAGAAACTACACTGTTATTTGTCGCATCCGTATATTTTTGCCTTTCTAGGCACGCTGTTTCTATCCGACGAAAAAGAGTGGAGCCCGTCCCTGCGGGAAAAGTATGAAGAGCTGATCAGATTGGGCTACAGTAAGATGTACGACAATGTCGATATGACGCTTTTCCGGGATGACGTCGATGTAGATAAAGTATTCAAGCTGATTACGTGGGCGGTGGAAGGCTATGGAAGTGATATAAAGCAGCGGCTGCACGGGAAGGCAATAAGCGAGATTAACATGGAGCCTTTTTGGATGAATTTCATGACTATCTAGATATATTAAAAAAAAGCTTCTATAAATAGGAGGTAAGCGGTCATGACTATTCTGGAGACGACGGAGCTGACAAAGACCTTTGGACGGGTGAAGGCGCTTGACCAGGTTAGTATCGAAATGAAAGAAGGAGAGGTTTATGGATTTATCGGACCGAACGGAGCAGGGAAGTCCACGACGCTCCGTGTGCTTTTAGGAGCGATTAAAGCAACAAGCGGAACGGCCCGTATTTTTGGAAAAGACGTGTGGAAGGATGCGGTAGCCGTGCACCGTCGGCTTGCCTACGTACCCGGGGACGTGAATCTCTGGCCGAATTTAACCGGGGGCGAGGTTATTGATTTGTTCATGAAGCTTCATGGAACGAAGAATACGAAAAAGCGCAGTGAACTCATCGAGTTGTTCGATCTGGATCCAGCCAAAAAATGCGGCACCTATTCGAAAGGCAACCGGCAGAAAGTGGCGCTGGTTGCTGCCTTTGCCTCGGAAGTGGATTTGTATATTATGGACGAGCCAACCTCCGGGCTTGATCCGCTTATGGAGAAAATTTTTCAACAGCAGATACTGGAGGCGAGAGAAAATGGAAAAAGTGTACTTTTATCAAGCCATATCCTCTCCGAGGTGGAGAAGCTCTGCGACCGGGTCAGTATTATCCGGCAGGGAAAAATCATTGAAACCGGCAGTCTCACCGACCTCCGTCATTTAACGAGAACGACGCTGCTGCTGGAGACGAAGAAACCGCCGCAAGGACTCTCTTCTCTTAAGGGAGTTCATGAGATAACCCATAAAGAGGAGGCACTTCAGTTTCAGGTGGATACAGAGGAGCTCGAGCATGTGATGGCGTTTGTCAGCTCTTTCGGTATTACGCGGCTCGAAAGTGCGCCTCCTACACTGGAAGATTTATTTTTACGCCATTATGAAACGGCTCGTCCAAAAGCTCAATAAAAAGGGGGAAGGATGATGTATCAGTCTTTATTTGCCCAGACGGGAAAATTGTCCTGGTTTGTGATCAAACGCAGCAGGCTACGTTTTCTTATATGGCTGGTCGTCCTGGTTGGGTTAACTGCTGGAACGGCAGCCTCTTTTTTATCGCTCTATCCTTCTGAAGCAGAACGCCAGGCCCTTACCTCGGCTATGGTCAATCCGGCGACAACTGCAATGGTGGGGCGGGGCTATGGATTGGATAATTATACGTTCGGCGCCATGCTCGGCCATCAAATGCTCGCTATGACAGCTCTTGCAGCCGGCATTATGAATATACTGTTTGTGAGCCGGAATACAAGAGGCGATGAAGAGGATGGAAAAACAGAAATGCTGCTGGCACTGCCGATTGGAAGAACGTCTTCGCTGGCCTCGGTGCTTGGCACAGCGTTTTTACTAAATAGTGTTTTAGTTCTAGCAATGACAGCGGCTTTAATGGGGCTGAATATCGAAAGTATTAACGGGGCGGGTGCTTTTCTCTATTCTGCCGCGATCGGACTATGCGGCTTTTTTTGCAGCGGGAACGGCTCTTTCCGCTCAGCTTGCCCAGGGAGCTAAAACCACGTCTGGTATAGGATTTGGCTTATTAATAACAACTTATGCACTTCGCGCAATAGGAGATGTGAATGAAAATGCTCTCTCCTGGCTGTCTCCGATCGGATGGGCACAGCAGACAGAGGTCTTTGTCAATAACATCTGGTGGCCGCTCTGGCTGCTGGCGGGAACAGTTCTTCTGATCACAGTGGCTGCCTTGTATATTAACGCAGCCAGAGACACTGGTGCCGGTTTATTTTCAGCTAGAAAAGGAAAAAAAGAAGCCGGACTTCTGCTGCAAAGTACGGGGGGACTCGTTTTCAGACTGCAGCGGACCGGTATTCTGTTCTGGAGCGGCGCCCTGCTGCTTCTTGGTATTACGTACGGATCGGTACTGACCGATACGGAGGCTTTTTTTGAAACAACAGATGTGATGCAGGGCATGATTTCGCAGACCTCGGATTTCACCTTGAGCGAGCAGTTTCTGCCGGTTTTAATGGCTGTGATGTCTCTTATTGGAACCATTCCCGTTGTCCTGGCTGTGTTGAAAATAAAAGCAGAAGAGAAAAAAGAACGCATGCAGCATATATTGGGACGTTCGGTTTCCCGGATCCGCCTGCTTGGAAGCTATACTGTTCTTTCCATTGTGGTTAGTATCTTAATGCTGCTTGCAACAGCAGGGGGGATGGCGCTTGCGATAGACCAGGAAAGCATAACCATCGCAACGGTGTTTGCTTCGGCCTTTCTGTATCTGCCAGCTTTATGGGTTATGACTGGTCTGGCTGTTTTGCTGATTGGTTTTTTTCCTAAATATACGTTTCTCATCTGGCTTTATTTAGGCTATTCCTACGTGGCTGTTTACTTTGGAGGGATTTTTCAGTTTCCGGACTGGGTAGCGGAACTTACGCCATTCGGATGGGTGGCATCATACCCGGTGGATGAAGTCAATACCATGCCAGTTGTAGGATTGGTTCTTACTGCTGTTATGTTGGGGACTGCCGGATTTATAGGTTTTGCGAGACGGGATACAAATGGATAATAGTTAAAAAAGGCAGTTGTTTTTAGTTTTTATATATTATTATTATGTAAACTAATAATAATGAAAATCGAATTTAGGTATAAGTTTCTAAAAAACGGGTATGTTTTTATATAACCATAAGGAGGGCTTCCCCAATGAGAAAGATAGGTATTACTAAAATTGCGATCAACGGAAAAACCCATTATAAAGCGGAAAAAATGATGCTTGAATGGCATTCCAACAGCAGGTGGGTCGTTCAGGTCCAGTATTTGAACCTGACGTTGAAGGATTTCCAAAAAGCACAGGATGGAAGCGTAGAATTGACGATTTACTCGGATAATGATAAATTCGGCACATACAAAGGACGAGCGCGGCCGATTCCTTTACACGGTGATAGAAAAAACAAAGGTCTTTATAATTACAAATTTCAGGGAACAGAGCCTTTAACTGAGGTAGAAGAAGAATTGTCCCACAACGGATAGAAAGGAACGATAGTCTATGAAGCAGTACAACGAAGAAGTATTAAAAGAGCGTGGGTTTGTATTTGACGAAGAAGCCACGAAAGAGGAAACAAAAAATAAATTTAACTCCAACGGCTACAAAATTTATACGCAGTGGCTGAAAGATGAACGAATTGCTTCTTTAGGCGTAAACAATGATACAGAGGACAAGCATATTATTTCCTCATTGAACAAGCTCGAAGAAGACCGCAAGAAAAACGCCAACTAATACGTATTTCTGGGAGGAGTTATGTATGAGAGACGTTGAGATAAAGCTAGTATATATCAATGATCAGTTCATAGACTGCGAAGGTGGAACTCTCTCTGTAGAAAATAACGAAGACAGCTGGAGCTTTGAGCTGCGCCTTCCGGTATTGACCCTCGAAGAAGAAGGACTTCACCATACCGATGAGTATTATTTAAAGCTTTATACGGCAGACGATACGATGTTTACCGGACGCAGTTTTACGTCTGAAAACGTGGAACGAAAAAAAGAGCTCCTTGTGTTTCAAGGAGCCGGTGAATTAAAGGAAGCATAGAATCTGCAGTCCCCGGTCTCAGGCCGGGGACTTTTTTTCTGTAAGAGGCTTATGCATCCATTTGTTTCATCACATATTTCAGACCGGTTTTAGAATGAGGGAAAGTCGGGATATTCCGGTCAAGTTTCCCCATCGTCATAGCGAGATTACTGTTCATACCTACGACAATACACTGCGTGCCGAGCAGTTTCAGGCTGTCATGAACCCGTTGAATATAATACTTTAAACGGTCCTCAAATTCATACACGGCGCCCAGGTTTAAAATAACGTATTCGATGCGGTGCGTACTGCATTCTTCCAAAAGCGAATGCAGCAGCTCTCCTGCGCGTTCTTCATTAAATTCCCCGATTAAAGGGAGGACAATGGTGCGGTCCCAAATATGTACAATCGGAATAGACAGCTTCCTGTACCACGCTTCTTTTCGCTTTTCTTCCTCCGCCCGTGACGTTACATCCATCAGCATGACCACAAAGCCAATAACGCTGTGCTCCTCCTGGAGGGGAGTAATGATAATATCGGCGACAATTGTTTGTTTTATCGTAATACGCGTCCGCCGGGTCTGCTGCATATGCTTCATCACATCAAGCTGATGTGCGCTTAAATCATAAAAATGATGAATAGAAACACCGATAAATTCTTCTGGTGCACTCATATGAAACAAGGGAGCGGCTTCCTGCAGAAGCACAGCTGCCTGCGTATTAGCCCAAATAATCGTGTAGTCACGATCTAACAGCATGACATTTTCTCCAATGCTGTTAAGAATGGTCCGGGAGCTCATGTTTGAAGGAATATTGCCAACACCTGACATAAGATACCACCTCCACGTAAAATCATATGCTTTAGATTATAGATTACCACATAATGGTGGTTACACGCTGTAAAATCAGTAAGGTTTGGTAATAGAAAATAGAAGGAATATAACATAAGCTGTTTATTATGAATGAAGGAGTTTTATATATGAGAGCTGTAACAGTAAAAGAAGCCGGAGGTGCAGAGCAGCTGCAGGTTATAGATCACCCGGTCCCGGAACGCGGCAGGGGAGAGCTGTTAATTAAAGTAGAAGCAGCTGCGATTAACCGGACCGATATTTTAGCACGTGAAGGAAAAGCAGGATACATGAAGAATCCAGTTCTTGGTATAGAGGTCGCCGGTACAGTAGTGGAGAGCGACAGCAGATCATGGCAGGAGGGTGACCGGGTCATGGGTCTGGTAGAAGGCGGAGGCTACGCAGAATATGCAGTCATGCCTGCCGATCGGGCGATGCCGATACCTTCTGCTATATCATTTGAGGAGGCCGCTGCAATACCGGAAGTTTTTTCTAACAGCGTTTCAGACACTTTACTGGATCGGACGGCTTCAAAAACAAAAACCGTTCTCGTTCATGCAGGGGCAAGCGGAGTGGGAACTGCCGCTGTTCAGCTTGCGCATAAGTTGAGTCAGGCCCGAATTATAGTAACTGCAGGTTCACAGAAAAAACTCGACGTTTGCCGTGATCTTGGGGCTTCTGCATGCATTAACTACAAAACCGAAGCATTTGAAAAAGAAGTGCTGAGCGTCACAGATAACGTTGGGGCAGACTTGATTCTGGACTTTATTGGAGCTTCTTATTGGGAGAAAAACCTAAAAAGTGTACGCACCGATGGACGCTGGGTGCTGATTGGCATTTTAGGAGGAGCCGTTGTGGAGAAAATGAATTTAATGGATGTACTCTTAAAGCGCGTGCAGATTACAGGAACGCTGCTGACGCCGAGAAGCAGTGACTACAAAGCAGAACTCACCGCTGATTTTGTTAAACACACGATGCATTTATTCCAGCGTGGGGATCTGGCGCCAATAGTAGACGAAGTATTTCCTCTGGAATCTGCAGCCGACGCCCATACAAAAATGGAATCCAATAAAAATATCGGCAAAATTATTCTAAAGACCAGCTGAATTATAAAACAGAGAGCCGGCATCGCTGTCTCCCTGTTTTATGGTAAAATAATGAATAACCATTCATTATGAAGGAGGAAAAAAGATGATTAAACCAGGAGATATATTTCGGGAAGAAAAGACGTTTCTGCGCGATGAAGTACGTCATTTTGCCGAAATAACAGGAGATACCGGCAGGCATCATATGGAGGAAGACGATAAGGGACGGGTTATGGTACACGGGCTGCTGACCGCAAGCATTGGGACTAAAATCGGCGGAGGGCTTCATTTTATTGCTAGAGAGCTGACTAGTGAATTTCTGCGGCCGGTGTTCAGCGGGGACACGGTAACCTGTGAATTGGAAATACTTACGGTAGAAAAAGAAGAGGCCCGTCAGTTGGTGTCCCTGCGCTCATCATACCGCAACCAGAACGGAAAAGAAGTGCTGCGGGGGACTAGTATCGGCGTTATTTTAAATCATTAAAAAGGCCTCCCTCGGTAGAGAAGGGGGCCTGATGGCAGAGTTATTGCACAGATACTACTGCAGGACGTGAGCCTTTTTTTGTGTAATGAAGGGTGACTGTGCTTCCCTCTTTCAAGGAGTAGTTGGTGCTGTATGCTTTGCTTACCGCTGTTTCTTTGTTGTTTATTTTAAAGTAGAGCGTATGCTTATCACCCTGGCCGACATACTGAGCTTTTGTTGTTGTGACGTCAGGGATTTTGAGGCTTTCTCCGGCGCGGAGACCGGCGGAGTTTTTATTATTTAATTGTTTCAGCGAATGCACAGTCGTCCCAAACCGCGATGCCAGTGAATACATCGTGTCGCCCGGCTGCACTTTATAGGAAGCTTTAGCCGTTTCTGAAGTCGTGGAGGCTTTTATCTTAAGCGTTTCCCCGATATAAATGGCCGTGCTTTTTTTCTTATTTAACTGCTGCAGAGCAGGAACTGTCATATGATGAGCCCGGGCGATACGGTACATCGTATCTCCCGCTTTTACTTTATAGGTTCCCGGAGCAGCTTTGCTGGTTTGGAACTGATCGAGCGGAACGCCTCTTCCCTGGTTGGCGTTTTCATTATTGGCGGCTTCTATTGGCACGAGAAGCGTCTGGCCGGAGCGGATCATGTAGGAATGCAGTTCATTTACACTTTGAAGCTGTTCGACGGTTACTTTATGCTTATTGGCAATAGAATAAAGGGTGTCACCCGGCTGAACCCGGTAATCCTCACTGCATGCACATGCATTGCCGGCTGTAGATAAAGTTAGAAAGCCTGCAGCGGCAATACTGGATGCGAGCGAGATCCGCCATACTTTCCGGCGCACCCTTTTTTTGTCAGAATATCTGCTTGAGTTTGTAGGAAGAGAAGAAACCATTTTCAACAACTCCTTTTCGTTAGTGGGTTGCACTAAAATGCAGCATGTACATTTTTAAATACGAAAAAAGGAAAAAATGGAATCAAAAGAGGGAATATAGAGGAACGATACTACTCTTATTATACCTTTAAAAGGGATAATTGAAACAAAAATTCGCTGAATAGAACAATATTTCTATAAAAAATACTGAATAAAAATACATAAATGTGATTATTTATTTACATTTGCGACGGCATCCATTACACTGAATGAAACAGTAAAAGAATAAAGGAGAAAGTTCATGGTTACGATAAGAAAAGCCCGGCCGGCGGATGTAGAATCTATATATACGATTGTTTACGATTATGCCCTGCAGGGGCTTATGCTTCATCGCACCCGTGAGGCGATTCGGCAGGAGATAGAGGCAGAAGCTATGTTTGTAGCAGAAGAAGCATCTTTGATTTATGGAGTGGCGGGAATTACCGTCTTTGACCCTTCCCTGGCAGAAATAAGGTCGCTTGCTGTGAATAAAAGCGGCCAGGGTAAAGGAATCGGCAGCAAGCTTGTAGCAAAGATCATAGAAGAAACAAAACAGCGTCGCATCGAAAAGCTTCTCTCACTGACGTATCAGGTTCCTTTTTTTGAAAAGTGCGGATTCCATATCACCCAGAAGGAAACGATGCCGCAGAAAGTATGGAAAGACTGCATCCACTGCGCGAAATTCACGAACTGTGACGAAGTAGCCATGGTTGTTTATGTATAGAGAAAAGGTATAACCGCAGGAACCGGCGAATACAGAAGAAGTAGAGAAAAAAGGAGGTGCCTGCTGTATGCATTACCGCGTAACGTATTATTTTTCCAAAGATTTTTCTGTGGTCCATATGGTCAAAACTGATGAACCTTCTGAATCCTTCAGCAACCGTATTTTTGCTGAAAATGAAGTGCAGTTCCATGATTCCTCCGGAACGCTTCATCGTTTTTTAATGAAAGATGTCGTTCTGACTACGATTGATAAAGCGCACCAAGAAGCATAATGAAAACGCACATCCCCCAGGGGTGTGTTTTTTTGGGCTTTCTTCATTGCCAGAAAGGAACAAGTATTTTATAATTCAGGGGACAAAAGGAGAGTGGCAGGGATGATTAAAGGCGTAATATTTGATTTTGACGGACTGATTCTTGATACGGAAACCCATCAATATGAAGCAATGAATACAATATACAAAGAGCATGGCCACGAACTTCCGCTCGCATTGTGGCAGGAGCAGATTGGCACCTATACTGGATTCAGGCCGTTTTCCTATTTGGAAGAGCAGCTGCAGACACCGCTTGAACATGAAGCTTTGGAAAAAAGGCTGAACGAAACCTTCGTGGAGAAGCTTTCCTCGGAACAGCCGCGTCCCGGCGTTCATGAGTATCTTCAGGCTGCGTCACACCTGAATTTAAAAGTCGGCCTCGCCTCAAGCTCTGATTATTCCTGGGTGTCCCGCCATTTAAGGACGTTAGGGTTATATGATCATTTTGAGACGATCAACACGAAAGATGATGTGGAGATTGTAAAGCCTGACCCCACGCTTTATCAAATAACGGCAGAACAGCTCGGTCTTTCACCGGAGGAGTGTCTCGTATTTGAAGATTCGGCAAACGGAGCGCTTGCCGCAAGACGGGCAGGAATGGCCTGCGTTGTTTTCCCAAATACGGTCACGAAAGCAATGGAATTCGGGGAAGTGTCCCATCAGCTGGAATCAATGGCTGACATGGAACTGCAGGAATTGATTACGTATATTAATGAAAAGGCATAAAAAAGGAATCCCCCAAGGGATTCCTTTTTTATGCCTTATTGGCGCGTTCATTACGTGAAGAATACAGGCCGGGATTGCTCGGACTAACGATAGCTGCAACGACACGGTCATGATCTTTGTCCACGTCCTGCAGGGAATAAATCTCTGCTACAATCTGCTCAGGCGTCTGCCGGAAGGATGTTTCTATCATCCAGCAGGAGCTTGTCAGTTCTCTGGATTTAAAAGAAGTTCGGATATACTTTTCAATCGCGCCGAAATCACGCTGCTGGCCGGTAATAGCCAGTTCATAGTTCACGATCATATAACTCATAGTATTATTACTCTCCTTCTTTCTGCCTCATCTCATAGTGTACCAAATCATAAAGTCCGCAGAAAGCAGAACGCCTGCGGAGAAGCTCGATTGATTGCGGTTCTTTTTAAAGTTATTTATAGTAAATGAAGAAAGGAGAGGATGAAAATGAGTGTACACGATTTTACAGTCAAAACCCCTAAAGACGAGGAAAAATCATTATCGGATTACAAAGGGCAGGTAATGCTGATTGTAAACACAGCGACAAAATGCGGACTCGCTCCTCAGTTTGACGGGCTTGAAGCGCTTCATAAAAATTATAAAGAGGAGGGCCTTGCCGTTATCGGGTTTCCATCCAATGATTTTCTAAACCAGGAGCCTGTAGAAAACGAAGCAATGGAAGAAACGTGCAAAGTGAATTTTGGCGTAACGTTTCCTTTGTTTGCTAAAGTAAAAGTGAACGGAGCAGATGCTCACCCTTTGTATAAATACTTAAAAAAAGAAGAAGGCGGTATGTTAGGCTCTGCTATCAAATGGAACTTCACGAAATTTCTGGTCGACCAGGAAGGCAGAGTCGTTTCCCGATACGGCCCAAAAACAGAACCGAAGAATATAGAAGACGACATTCGAAAACTTCTGAATAAAAACGAGTAATACAGTGCGGCCCGGGAGGCCGCTTTTTTTATAAGACGCAGGACTTGCAGAAGCAGGTATCTTATAGCATAATAATAACCATTCCTATTTAATAGAAAAGGTGGTGACAGGCGGGCCGGTCCTGCTTCTGATGATGCCAATGAATAATATACAAACATTTTTTAAATTTCATCCTGTTGAAAAACAGCGTTATACCTTTGAGATCGATAATAAGCTTCATATGATAGACAGCGATTTTATGATAGGGGTTATTTTGTCTTCTTCTCAGGAGGAACAGGAGGAAGTAATGAGCATGCTTCATCATATTAAAAATGATCAGCAGACTATTCATGATATGCTCAAACATTTTGCCGTACTATACGTCAAATATCAATAATAAGAAGCTCCCGAATACATAGAAAATAAAAGTATCCTGCTCTTTATGACAAATTTACGAAAAGGATTGTTTGTTGGCTGAATACGGGTAAAATGGGAGGGGTGCATCAAGAGTCTAACGCAGTTAATGGAGGATACATATGAAATTAATTATTCGCTTACTTGCCGGCATTGCCGCCGGAGCTCTTATTGGCTATGTGGGAAATGAAACGACCGCACAGCTGATGGTCACCATAAAAGAACTGATTGGAACGTTCATCTTCTTTATGGTGCCGTTAATTATTCTGTTTTTTATTACGGCAGGGATTGCTTCCCTCGGAAGAGGAGCAGGACGAATCCTCGGGGCTACCGTCGGCACAGCGTACGCGTCTACGGTGCTTGCGGGTACTTTTGCGTTAACGGTCGTTCTATTGGTCCTTCCCGCTCTGGGACTTACGGGAGGAGAAGCAGCCCAGCCTTCCGAAATGGAGGGGTTTATTGATTTCACGATTGAGCCGGTATTTGATGTACTGACAGCACTCGTGCTGGCCTTTGTGTTCGGTATTGGCATTGCCGCTACCGGCTCGCAGAAGCTGCTGGGATTTTTTACGGAAGGACAGTCCATTGTAGAACTGTCTATCCGAAAAGTGCTGATTCCTCTGCTTCCTTTCTATATTGCAGGTGTATTTGCAGAAATGAGCTATGAAGGTACTGTGGTCCAGACGCTGGGCGTGTTTGGAATTGTCCTGCTGCTGGCAGTCGGCATGCATTTTGCCTGGCTTATGATTCAGTATAGTATTGCAGGAGCGCTGAACCGAACAAATCCTTTTATCCTGCTGAAGACGATGCTTCCTGCTTATTTCACAGCACTGGGTACGATGAGCAGTGCTGCTACGATTCCCGTAACACTGGAATCCGTGAAAAAGACAAAGGCGCGTCACGCAGTAGCAAACTTTGTTGTGCCGCTTTGTGCGAACATCCATTTATCAGGAAGCATGATTACGATCGTGACAGCTTCTACGGCCGTTATGTACGTATATCCCGGTCTTTCGTTTCCAGGCTTTCTTACGATGATTCCTGTCATTATGACGCTTGCCGTTATGATGGTAGCGGCTCCCGGCGTCCCGGGCGGCGCTGTCGTTGCGGCGGTCGGGGTACTATCGACCATGCTTGGCTTCGACGAAGGAGCGGTTGCCTTGATGATTGCCATCTATCTGGCGCAGGACAGCTTCGGAACTGCAGCCAACGTTACCGGAGACGGTGCGATTACCATGATCATCAACTCATTAAAAAGCAGTAAAACGAATATAAATACGGACTAAAAAGCAGAGCCGACGGGCTCTGCTTTTTTCTATAGGCCGTATAAAGAGGCGAACTCCTGTTTTTATATAGAAAGGAAGAGGGTATAACTAAATAAACAAGGTGTGAAAAGAGGGGACTATGTATGAATATTATTGTTTTTCAAATGAATATAATTGCCGGAGAGCCGGCACGCAATAGAGAAAAAGTAAAGGCCTGGTTTCACCGGAATGTGAATCACGGAGTAGACATTGTGATGCTGCCGGAAATGTGGACGACCGCGTATGCGCTGGAGAGACTTAAGGACCTCGCCGAACCGGCTGACGGGCCCTCTGTTACTTTTCTTAAAGAACTGGCAACAGACTATGACGTTCATATTATCGGCGGCTCGATTGCGGTGAAAGAAGACGATAACATTTACAACCGGGCCATTGTTATTGATAGAAAAGGACGCATCGTATATGAGTACGATAAAATCCATCTCGTGCCCATGCTGGATGAACCTAAATACTTGAGCGGCGGCAGGCACAAAGTTCAGGCATTTGAGCTGGACGGCATAAAAATGGGAATTATCATCTGCTACGACCTGCGTTTTCCTGAAATTATCCGTGATCTGGCCCTGCAGGGCATTCAGGTATTATTCATACCAGCAGAGTGGCCGGAAGCACGTGCAGCGCACTGGGAAACATTAAGTACAGCCCGGGCCATTGAAAATCAAATGTATGTTGTATCCTGCAACCGCATAGGATCTTACAACGGTACTACGTTTGCCGGGCGCTCGATGTTTATAGAACCGTTTGGCGGCGTACTTTCGAAAGGAACGGCGGATAAAGAGGAAGTGCTGCAGAACACGCTTGATCTGGAAAGCGTGAAACGGGTAAGGGAAGAGGTTCCTATATTTAAGAGCAGAGTACCGGATTTGTATAAATAATTAAATAGATAGAAAGGAGAAGGAGGAAACAACAAATGATGTCAGCCGAAGACGCACGTCGGCACATAAGAAACGAGAAACATATGGGGCCCACGGCTGGATTGGCTTCGGATTTCACCCAGACGAATGTAGTGATTCTTCCAGAAAGAGAAGCCGCCGCCTTTCGGGAATTCACGCGCCTCAATCCAAAGTCTTGTCCGGTGCTGGAGGAAATGTCCGCAGGTCAGTATGTTTCTTCGCTTGCAGACGGATCCGATATCCGCAGTGATGTGCCCAAGTACCGAATATACAAAAAAGGGATATATGTAGAGCAGCGTACAAATATAGCGGACCTGTGGAGAGAGGATTTAGTAACGTTTCTCATTGGCTGCAGCTTTACGTTCGAAGCTGCCCTGCTCAAGGAATCGGTGCCGGTCCGTCATATGGAAGAGAACCGAAATGTACCAATGTATAAAACCTCCATCCCGGCAGAAGCCTCTCTTCCTTTCCAGGGGAGTATGGTGGTGAGCATGCGTCCAATCCCCGAAGCACTCGTTCAAAAAGCGGAACAGGTAACGGCACGTTACCCTGATGTGCATGGAGCGCCCGTTCATATTGGGAACCCTGCCGAGCTTGGCATTACGGATCTGGCCAAGCCGGATTACGGCGATGCAGTCACTGTTCATCCGGGGGAAGTGCCCGTCTTCTGGGCCTGCGGCGTAACGCCGCAGAATGCGCTTCTGGAAGCAGAAGTACCGTTCGCCATCACTCATGAACCGGGCCATATGTTTATTACAGATCAGCCGCATGATGTCTATAAGAGAGATTAAATAGAAAGAGCTTCTTCCTAGGGAAGAGGCTCTTTTTCTCGATCTGTCAGTTCAAAATCCACTGCTTGTTTTTCTTCCCCGTTTATCAAAATCGCGAGTGTATGCCGTCCTGGATAATGGACCCGGGTCGTCAGCTGCCGGAAAGACAAGGTTTTGATGAACGGCCGCTGCGTATCAGCTGGCATTTGTGTTTCGGTTACATGAAACACTTTCCGTGAGCGGCGTCCGCTGCTTTTTACATAATCCACCGCAAATTCCACCCGGATTTTCGTATGGGCTGTGGCTGATACGAGAAATGAAAACTCTGCGCTGTCCCCAATGGCCGGCGTGAGGGGAGCGATCATAAGTTCAGATACTTCTGTACTGCCCGGATAGAATCCAAACAAACCTAGAATACGCGGGTCTCCTTTTTTCAATAGAGAACGGGACGCATGCTTTACGATCCAGCTGGTGCGTCCTCCTGTATCATTCCAGCGGGTGACCGTTTCAATAAATAAATCAGGGTGGGTCTTGGAGATGTCATTTAAATGATTGGCAACACTTTTCTGTACGTAGAGAGACGCATCCAGAGCGAGTTCCTCCAGCAGCGGAAGCGTGAGTTCAGGGTCGGTTTTTAACGCGGGAACTCCTGCGCCCCACGGCAGCCGAGGGCGGCTGCCTTCGCTTGCCAGACGGCGGACATGCTCATTTGGACTTTTGGTCCAGACCGCCATTTGAGCTAATGTGCCGGTCAGGTCATTTTTTAAAAAAGAGCGGATGGCAAACTCCGAAGTGGAGTAGCGTGTGTACGTTTCGAGTGCCTGAAGAGACCGTTCCCGGTGTTCCTGACCAAAACGTGCTGCAAATTCAGGAAAAGCGAGGCCTTCCAGTCCCTGAAAAGAGGGAGCGGCCTGATCGAGTATTTCGAGGGCTTCAAGATACTCATCAGGAAGAACGTGGTGCATCGCTTCGGCGATTCGTGTCACTCTCTGCTTGAATTCCAGCTGCTCCCAGTCCTCCTGATACACGGCGCTTCGGAAATCTGCTGGAGAGATAAATGGCGCTAGTTTGGAAAGAGTACCACCAAGACGTTCCACATAGTCGCTGCTGTAAATGCTTTTTAAGCTGGTTGTCATATAGTCCTCCCTATTGAGATGCTGAGTAGTAAATTATTTTATACCTATAGATAAAATATTTCATCGTTCTGCCGATAATAAGAAAAAGACTATGTATCATATTATAGCGGATAAAAGGAGACAATCGAATGGCATTTCTAACAATAGCAGGCTTGAGAAGGTCAGGAAAAAAAGAAAATGGACAAGCACCCGCCTATCAGGGAAAAGGAACATTATCGATTCCGTCGGGCAGTGACATGCACCGACAGCTGCATATTATTAATTTAAGCGAAGCAGATCTTACAATAGTAAAATCGCTTAAGCCTCTTATCGTAGAAAACATAGATTGGATCACCGAGCAGTTTTACGGTAATATTACGAAACAGCCTAACCTTCTGGCGATCATTGAAAAACACAGCCATGTCGAACGTTTGAAAACCACGCTGAAATCCCATATTGTCGAGCTGTTTGATGGTGTTATTGATGACACATTCCTGGCAAAAAGAAAGCGTATTGCCCATGCGCATGTGCGAATTGGACTGGAAACAAAATGGTACATGTCGGCATTTCAGGATCTTTTAAATTCACTGGCTAAAACAGCCGAAGCGCATATTGAAAGCCGGGAGGAATTAACGCAGGCTATTCTTATTGTAAGCAAGCTCATTAATTTTGAACAGCAGATTGTACTCGAAGCATACGAAGAGGAAAATGAACGGCTTCGTATGGCAGATCAAGCAGTGAAAGATACGTTTATTGAACGGGTTAATATAACCTCCGAAGAACTGTCAGCTATTTCCGAAGAAACAAGCACTTCCATCAAACAGACGACAGCGCAGTCGGAGAATATTCTAAAGCTTGCCCAGCAGGGATCGGAACTTGCTGACAAGTCGGAAATGTCTTCGTTAAGCGGGAAAACCCAGGTGGAGCATCAAAGTGAAAACATGGCCTATATTAAACGAAGCATGGATACGATCCTGCAGGATTCCAAAGAACTGCAGGTCATTTCCCAGCAGATCAACGAAGTAATCGATATCGTTCAGGATATTGCCGTGAAAACCAACCTGCTGGCACTTAATGCTGCGATTGAAGCGTCGCGTGCGGGGGAACATGGAAAAGGTTTCTCCGTTGTAGCTGATGAAATACGGGCACTTTCCACTCAAACAAAACATTCCACGTCGACTGTATCAGACCTGATTGCCAAAACCAATGCACAGGTAAAAAATGTGTCTCATTCCGTTGATAAAGTCAACTCCCTTGTCCACGAAGGTACAAATGGCATGGCAGAGACAGACCGATACTTTGCAGAAATTCTGGCAGCGATGAAAGAGTCAAAAGGACAGAACGAAAAAATTGAAATGGAGCTGGGTACGTTTGCCGCGGTTATGAAAGAGATGGAGCACGCCATGGCAGAGGTGGCAGGCTCCGCAGAAGGCCTCAGCCGAATACGTGAAGAATTCGAAAACAAGCAGCGCTGAAAAAAACGGAACCTCTATTTAAAAGAGGTTCCGTTTTTTTTCGGTTTGGCGCGAAGGAGCAAGCTGCAGGTTCGACTGCACGCAATTGCGTCCGCGGCTTTTTGCCTTATAAAGAGCCTGGTCTGCTTGTTCTGCGATGGGGCAGAGCGGAGGAGGCAGGGTGCCGGCCGCCGTGTAGGTAGATGCAACACCAAAACTGGATGTAACCGAAACACTTTGATCTTTAATCGAGATGGACGACTCCGCAATTTTCCGGCGCAGGTTCTCCGCAATTTTTACGGCAGTTTTTAATGGAACATTAGGAAGACAGATAATAAATTCCTCTCCCCCAAAACGGCCGATAATATCCGATGCCCTCAGGTTGTCCCTGGCAGTGAGCGCGACATTGCGAAGTGCCCGGTCTCCGGCCTCATGTCCAAAGGTATCATTGACTTCCTTAAAGAAGTCAATATCAAACATAATCATGCTGACATAGCCGCCTTTTCGGCTTAATGTTCTATTTGCCTCATTTGCACGTTCAATAAAAGCTGCTTTATTAAGAAGCATCGTGAGCGAATCAATCGTTGCAAGCTCTTTTAACTCTTTTTCAATTTCCACCCGCGCCGTAACATCGATCAACGTTACGATTTTCCCAACATCCTTATTATTTCTATCATAGATAGAGGAGAAACGTGGATTGAAATGGTAATTCGTATCTTCGGTCTCCCAAGTGAAGTCCTCTTCTTTTTCCTGATAAATAATTTTAAGAAAATAAGGGCTGTCTGCTAGTACAATATCTGCTGCCTTGCCGATGGAATCATCAGAGAGTCCGGGCACCAGCTTTTGCATGGGCCGGGTGAAGTCTATAATCATATCGCTTTTATTGAGCACAATAACCGGTTCTTTCATATTTTCAAACACCCGATCTCTCGCAATCGGTGCAACCAGGAAAAAGGGAAACATCACAAGGGCAAAGCCGTGAAATAAAAAGGAAACGGCGAGAAATACAGGAGCAAGGTCAAGACCTGTAGGTTGAATATTAAATATGTGAAGAATACCAGAAAGTATAGGAATACAGATGCCGGCCGCCATTATCAAGGTAGGAACCCTATATTTTGACGAAACATTCTGGAGCTGTCTCAGCAGAATAAGAACGCTGCAGAGCAGACAGAAAAATATAAAAATGGAATGGACATAGAACCACGGACCCGGTACCAGGTCCAGAACGGCAAACGGTCCGCCGTTGTCCAAGGAAACAGAAGCATAGAAGTAAGAGTGCAGGTGGCTTGTCTGCTTCATTAAGACCGTAACCACAGGGAGGACGCACAACATCTGAAAAAGCCAGGATGGTATTTTTAATCCGACATAGCGGACGCACATAAATAAAATAAAAAGAGGGATAAAAGGGATAAATATATATTCCACGTTCAGCCAGGATTGAATATCTTCAAAAGAAGAGGAGGATAATCGAAAAGTATGGGCAAAGGCATAAAGGGCGGTAAAAAGCGTAGCCAGAATAAAATAAAATCCACCGGGAGAAGCACTGATTTTATAAATAGCGAATATGCTGAGTACGAGGCTTAGAATGCCGCTGAAGACAACCGCGCTCAAATAAATGTTTAATTCTCCCATCGATATATCCTCCTCTATAAATAGCTTTGTGCGGATCATATGTTATAACGAACTATTTATAGTATAAACAATCTTTATATCGAATGGTATGGTTATTCCTATAATAATAGTAAAAAGGAGGTGAAATATCCAATTGATGAGATTTCTTATCGAGAGCCGGCTGATTCAGGCTGAGGGTGTTTAAAGACGCGCACGCAGTTACGACCTTCCTGCTTGGCTTCGTAAAGGGCCAGGTCCGCTTTTTTAGTTAAATCGCTTAGAGCCTGTGTTCCATTCACGGGCTTTTCAAGCACCGTGTGGGCGATACCGAAACTAGAGGTTACTTGAATATCGATGTTATCCGTTCTAATGATATGCTTTTCAATGCCCAGACGCAGGGTGTGGGCGGTTTCTACAGCTTCAGCTTTTGAAGCGCCGGGCATGTACATAATAAATTCTTCTCCTCCGTAGCGGCCGGCAATGTCAGACGGACGCAGGCTGCTTTTAATTACACGGGCAATACTCATAAGCACCTGGTCTCCGGCATCATGGCCATATGTATCATTTACCTGTTTAAAGAAATCGATATCAAATAAGATAAGTGCTGCCTGGTCTGGAGGAGCCTGAGGCAAGGTCAAGCTGTTTTGGACCTGTTCGGAGAAAAACGTCCGGTTATATATTTGGGTAAGGCCGTCGGTGCTGGCCATATGCTTTAATGTTTCCTCCATCGCGACACGCTCTGTCACATCCAGAAAGGTAACAACGGTTCCGGCGCGATAGCTGTTTTTATCGGTAACGGGAGAGAAACGAACGTGCAGGGAAATAAGCTGCTCTTTTAACTGCAGCGAAAAATCACATTCTTCTCCTTGCTCTACCACAGCAATAAGATCCTTATGCCTGCTCAGCACCTTTTGTATCGAATGGCCGATAAGCGTGTCGGGCACAACGAGAGGAAGATTCGTAAAGGAAGTATTATAATCAATAATAATATCGTTATCATTAAGCACAAGAACTCCCTGCTCAATGCTTTCAAACACAATATCCCTTGCGATCGGTGCGACGTCAAACATACGCAGGGAAGTAAGCGCAAGTCCATGAAACACAAAAGACAGGCTCATAAATACAGGTACCATGTCGATGCTGCCGGCACCGTTATTTACAATATTTAAAAATCCGCCGATGCCCGGTACAATAAGACCGACAATCATTAAATAGGTCTGCTTTCGAAAAGGTTTAACCAGTTTCCGAAGCTGCAGGAACAGGAGCACAATGCTGATGCAGACACAGCTGTAAAAAAACACGGTGTGCAGCATATAAAAAGGACCATGCTGCAAATAGATAACCGAAAACGGGCTATTAACAAGTACTCCCATAGAAGTGTAGTACATGTAATGCAGTTCGTTTGTGTTCTGCATAATAATAGTGATGACAGGGATAATTAACACAAGACAAGACATCCACAGCTTTATTTTATGCCCGCAGTATTCTACTGCCATGAGCAGAATAAAAACAGGCAGAAGCGGCAGGGCAATATATTCCATACGGAGCCAAAAACGCATTCCTTCATAGGTGACGCTGTAAATTTCCATGGCATAGGAAAAGGTAAAGAAAGCAGATAGAGCGGTTACGATGATATAAAACCGCCCGCCCGGAGCGTTCCGGAACCGCAGCAATCCGAAAATAGAAAGAAAAGAACTTAATAGAGTGGCAAGACAGACAATAATCAAGTAGATAATAATGGTCGACGACATAGGTTCTTCTCCTTATACGTAACAGAATGGATATAGTTAGTATATCGGGAGGACGTTTGTTCGTCTATAGTGTACATATCCAGATTTATCGTCTGTTTTTTATTTTACAGAGTGAGTTTAAAGAACATAAGTAAGGCCGTAGGCAATCAGAATACTTGAAACAATAAAGTAAAGAGAAAATGGGAAATTCCATAAACTGAGCCGGAAAGGGACAAGGTTCATCTGCCCGGCCAAAAGCGATACGGACAAATTATACGGACTGTAAATGGCTGTCGCGAGACTGGAAGTAATTAAAACGAGCGCCAGCGGGATCGAGGCAATATCGGCCATTACAGGAGATAATACTTCCCCGAGTAAAGCAATAGATACGAGCGGATGAAACCCGCTGAAAGAAGCCAGAATAAAATACAAACCGATTAATCCGAACAACAACAGTTCATGGCCGGTATTGGCAAGAAAGACCATCTCCAAATAAGAAATAAAGGGGGAGCTAGACAGCATTTCCACAAAAAAGCCGGCGCTTAAAAACATGAAGAAATAATTGGATAAAGAGAAGGTGCGAACCTTAAAAACGGGAACGGCAATATTCAAATAACGTCTGCGCCTATTGATCAGAAGCGCCCATATAAAAGCAATTGGAATAATAGAAATAACAACGGAAAACAAAAATCCCTGCTCGAATAAATATTCAAAAAGCGTAGCAGTCAGCACGAGCACAAAGAGCATCCCCATCATCTGCGCGGTTTTTTTGATAATTTTATTAAAAGGAATGCTTCCGCTGCTCTCCATCACGAGGGGCATCCCCTTGTATTGCCTGCGGGAAAATATCCAGTCGGATAAAAACATCAGCAGCACGAGCGGGATAAGAAACGGTACGACATTAATATAGGTAAAACCCGTTAAATCAAGTGAAATAATGACCATAATTTCAATGGGGCTCCATACAAGACAAAGCGCATAGCCGCGCAGAATGCTGCGGGTATAGAATATTTCTGCCATTTTCGTTTTCATTCCAGAAAGCGACGGCTTTAACGTTCGATGAACAAGAGACACGGTAGCGATGTTCAAAAAGAGTCCCAGAAAATGTGAAATCATAAAACTGCGTGTGTACAGCGTGTGCACGTCTTTAACACCATTCTGCAATAGCCGGCGCAGGCTTGTGTCATACTGGCCGGCACGTATAATCGAATTTAAAAAAGGCAGAACAAAAAACAGGGATAATATTCCGATCATGGAATCAAAATATAAAAGGAAAGAGGACCAGGGAGAGCCGTTATAGAAGAACAATATGGAAGCCAATATGAGAAAGACCAGACCGGATTTTTATAAAGACCGGTTGCATGTAAAGAGGCTGCGGCCAGCGATAAAACGGCGAGAACGCCTGTTGTATAAAATAAAAACGGCGTTTCCCAAAAGCGGGAAATCGTGTAGATAAGTATTAAACTGGAATATAGTGCAATAATGACTGGCCTCATGGTCTCCTCCCCGTAATTACAGCTGCAGCGGATCAAAAAGAAAATCCGCCGGATAACGTCTATTATCTCACGGATTTTCCATATTGTTTACTGCTGGACTATTTTTTCTTCAGGAACTTGCGTTGATTTTCGTATAGAGCGCGGTCTGCGATAAGAGAGTAAAGATGAAAAAGATGGTTAAAATAAGGCTGATCGGCGAATTAACAAACCCGGAAAGAAAGTCGGCCGGACCGGAGGCTCCCATGTACGCCCGCCGAAACGAAGTATCAATGAGAGGACCTAAAATGATGCCGAGCACTAATGGAGCCACAGAGAACTTGTGTACTTTCATAAAAAAGCCGACAAGTCCAAAACCCAGCATCCAATAGACGTCGGTTACGCTGTTGTTCAATGCATATGCGCCGATAACAGTAATGACTGCAATAATCGGCAGCAGTACCTGTTTAGGAATGGTAACGATACGTACAAACAGGGAAACGACAAGCAGTCCGAAAATAAGTAGAAACACGTTGGCTAATAAAGAAGAACCCACCATCATCCAGAACACATCGCCGCTTTGTTCCATCAACAATGGTCCCGGCTGCAGGCCATGGATGAATAAGGCGCCAATAAATATGGCGGTAACCGCATCTCCTGGTATTCCTAAAGTAAGCAGAGAATTAAGGCACCGCCGATAGCAGCGTTGTTTCCGGCTTCCGGGGCAATAACTCCGGCGTAGGAACCTTTTCCGAAAGGACGGTTAGGCTTTTTAACCGTTTTTTCGCGTGGTCATATGCCAGCAGTGCAGCTATTTCCCCACCCGCGCCCGGGAGTGCACCGATAAGCACGCCCATTACAGAAACACGCATCGATAAAGGCAGGAAAGACAAGAGGAAGCGCAGCGGCGGGAACGCCATTTTTTTTAAGGTTGCCTTCGTGCCGGTCTTATCTACTGTTTTCAGCTGATACAAAATTTCCGACATTCCGAACAGGCCCAGAATAGCCACGACAAAATCGATGCCGTTCATGAGCTGCAGCGAACCGAATGTAAAGCGTGCGCCGCTTCCCATACTGTCCATTCCTACGAGGCCGATAATAATACCTGCACCGGCAGCGAACACTCCTTTGGCTAGAGAGCCGGAGCTGAGGCTTCCTATTAACAGCAGTCCCAGCATGGCCAAAAGAAAGTAATCAATCTGCCCGAACTGAATAGCAAAAGTGGCAACAATAGGAGCAGCTGTGGCAAGGACAATCACACCTATAACTCCACCTAAAAGGAGAAAACGGTAGTAAGAGTTAAAGCCATTCTGGCTTCGCCCATTTTCGAGAGCGGATAGCCGTCAAATGAGGTGGCGACAGAGGAGGGCGAA
Source organism: Sinobaca sp. H24 (assembly GCF_023845525.1). NCBI lineage: Bacteria > Bacillati > Bacillota > Bacilli > Caryophanales > Sporolactobacillaceae > Sinobaca > Sinobaca sp. H24. Next base: position 88,695 of record NZ_JALBWT010000006.1, on the reverse strand, counting down.
CCCGGCATATTTACGAGAATAGCAGCCCGCGACCCGCCGAACACGCCCCCGTAGTAAACGCCCAGCATAAGAGCCAGAGCCGGAAGCAGATCCCACGTGTATGTGAGAGATAAAAGCAGAGCTACGGCCATCGTTACGGACAGACCGGGAATGGCTCCCACGAATATTCCCGCGAGCGTACCTAAAGCTACGAGCAGCAATAGTTCGATACTGAAAAATGGAACTAGAAATTGTTGAATATTTTCCATAGAAATTCTCCTTCTTAAGGAAACACAATATTAAAAAATTCAGAAAAGAGAAAAAAGATAACAGTTACGGAAACAACGGACACAGCTATGTTAAGCTTCCAGCTTACATTTCTTAGATAAAGCATGCTTGCTGCAAGAAAGATAAATGCGGCCGGGAAAAAAGATAGTAGTGGAAGCAGTAATACAAATAGAACGACTATAGCAAAATACAATAGAATAAACGTGTAGTCTTTTTTTGAAAATGGTTCACGGTCTTCCTCTAATTCTGATTCATCTACTTCCTCAGAGGATAGATCAGAAGCAGAGCGTCTCGACTTATTTGATTGATAAATAGTCCATAAACTCGTGCCGAACATAATAAAGGAAATAAGAGCGGGGAAGAAGCTCCCGCTCGATGGATCAACAATGGACTGGCCTTCCATTAGAAGCGCCTGGGAAAAAATCAGGATACTGACAATACCCATAATAAAGCCCGGCGCTGATGCTTTCCATACAGCCATATTCCGCAATCCTCCCAGCTTATTCGTCTACTCTTGGAATATCAAACTCTTCAGGAGACGTTTCTGTTTCTCCAGCATCCTCAAGCATCCAGGTTGAAGTAGATTGATTCTGTTCTACAAATTCCTGCGCTTCCTCTCCTCTAAGATTTAAAGGATCCACGCCAAGACTTTCCAGGGTGCTCTGGAATTCTTCGTCTTCCTGCGCTGCTTCAAAACCATCCGCCAGCGTTTCTACTACATCCTCCGGAGTGTCAGCTGAAACAAATACTCCCTGGAACGGTCCCCATGGCAGATACTGCTCAAGTTCCGGATAAATGTCGCTGATAGCTGGTGTATCACCGGTAGCCTCAAGTTCTTCATCATTAATAACAGAGAGCATTCTGAAGTCTCCAGACTCTACATATTCCTGGGCTGCAGACACGGCAAGAACCGTTACATCTATTTCATCTCCTAACAAAGCCGTTGCCAATGGACCATCACCGTCATATGGAACGGTATTAAACTGGGTATCAAGCTCCGCCTGAAGCATAGCCCCGGCTACGTGTGGAAGACCGCCTTCCCCTGAAGTTCCCATAGTTAAATCATCCGGGTTTTCACGGGCATGATCCACTAAATCTTCCATTGTTTCAAATTCCGAGTCTTCCGATACAACAACGCCTGCGTAGCTCTGTCCAATAATGGACACGGGCTGAAAATCGTTTACATAATCCAGATCAGAAATGCCTAGTACAGGGTACAGGTTAGGATTTTCCGCGCCGAATAAAAGGGTGTAGCCATCATCCGGCTGGTCATAAACATACTGTGCGCCGGTAGCACCGCTCGCCCCTTCACGGTTCTGCATTACCATACTTGCGCCAAGCTCCTCTTCAGCCAGGGGGGCAAGGGTACGGGAAATATTATCTGTTGCTCCGCCTTCTCCCCATTGAATAATTCCATTAATGTCCTGATCAGGAAAAGAGTCACCATCTCCTGCATTGTCATTGCCTCCGCAGGCAGCTAGTGCAAAAACAGGAAGCGAGAGCATTAGCAGTTTAGAACGCATTATTTCTTTTTTCATGTCATAATCTCTCCTTTTCATACGTAATATCGAGGCCGCTTGAATCAACCTGAACGATTGAGAAGATATTCCCCTTTGTCCACCGTAAAAAATTAATAGTTGAAAGCGATTACATAAAATGATAATATAAAATTATAGTTTCGTCCAGTGGAAATTTGTTTCATCAAATGAAACTCTTAAAGGAAGTGCAGAAAAAAATGGAAAATTAGTTACAGCATCCGCTCGTTTCCGATAAACTAAATAATAGCTTGGGTTTTATATAGAGGGAGGCGGAAAAATGGAGGGAGATGTACCAATCATCCGCTCGCTGCAGCGGGGGATCGACATCCTAAACAGCTTTACAAAAGACAAACAGCAGATGACTCTTACCGAAATAGCAAAAGATGTTAATCTTACAAAATCAACGACCTCCCGGCTGCTTCATACGCTGGAATATAATGACTTCATTGAAAAGAATGCCTCCACCTCTAAATATCGTCTGGGACGCCAGGCTTATTTTATCGGGCACGCGGCGAGTGCTTCAATGGAATTAAAAACAATCGCAGAACCGGTGATGAGCTGTCTGCGTGATCAAACAAATGAAACGGTCAACCTTTATATTCGTGATGACGATGCCAGGGTCTGTATCCAGCAGTTTGAAAGCAGACAGTCGGTCCGCCATATGATTAAAATAGGGCAGCAGCTTCCTTTAAGTGTAGGAGCCGGCGGGAAAATGCTGCTTGCAGCTGAAGATTCTTCCTATCAGCAGAAAGTCATTACAGCTGAAGCGTTAGCTGAGGAGAAAAGACTGAATGAGGAGCTGGCTCTCATAAAACAGCTTAATTATTCAGTAAGTGTTGATGAGCGGGAAGCAGGAACAGCGGCTGCCTCAGCCGGCATCTTTAACAGAAGTGGAAAGCTGGAGGCCGCGCTGAGCGTGTCCGGCCCTTCACAGCGGTTTCATCCGTTAAATGACGAGAGGCTTAAGGATACAATCCAAAAAAGCGCTGAAGAAATATCTGTTAGACTAGGATATAAAAAACAGCAGACACGTCATAAAGCTCAAATCGAAGAGGAGGAACACATAAAATGACAACAAAAGCACAGACTCTTGATCTGCAGAAATATAAATCCAATGTATGTACCGCATTGGTAGGTAAAACGAAAGAACAATTGGGCGGGGAACTTGATATTATCCTGCCGAAACAGCCGGACGTGCTGGAATGGCGGGCCGATCATCTGGACACGCTGGCTGATACAAAGCAGGTGCTGGATATCGCTTCTTATATTAGAGAACGAGCAGGGGTTCTTCCCATTATATTTACGATCCGTTCTATTCATGAAGGCGGAGAGACTATTGATTTAGAAGAGGAAGGTAAAATAGAACTGATTAAACAGGTGGCTGCATCTCATACAGTCAGCGCCATCGATTATGAATTAAGCAATCACAAAGACCAGGTGGAACAGGTACAACAAGCCTGCAGGGAAAACGAGGTAAAGTCTATTCTGTCCTACCATAATTTCCAGGAGACGCCGAAGCCAGAGGAGATGCTCCGGATTTTAAAAGATATGGAAAAGAGCAGCCCGGACTTCGGCAAGCTCGCCGTTATGCCTCAGAAAAATACAGATGTGCTGAATGTGCTGTCCGTAACAGAAGAAGCCTCCGGATCATTGAATATCCCGATTATTACAATGGCAATGGGAAAAATGGGAGGCATTACCCGGCTGACCGGCTGGCAGTATGGATCGGTTCTTACATTTGCCGTCGGCAGTAGCAGTTCGGCTCCAGGACAAATTCCAATCGATTTAGTGAGAAGCGTGGAAACCGCTCTGCAATAGGTTTTTAAAATATGGCAAGCATTCTATTTTCCAAGAAGAGAAGAAAACCCTTCTCTTCTCCAGGAAAATAAGTTACTCTATAATTAAATTGCTAGATCGATCTAGTAGATCGATCCAATGCGAGAGGATGAAGGATATGACTCAATTAAAAGCAATGCCGTTCGTGAATGGGGAATGGCTCTCAGGCAGCCGCGAAACCACACCAATCATTAGCCCTTATTCGCAGGAAACGATAGGAGAACAATATATTGCCGAAGAGGCAGATGTCGAACAATCTCTTGCAACCGCTTACGCATCAAGAGGGAAAATAAGAGCCATTTCATCCGGCAGGCGAGCAGCTATTTTAAAACAAGCAGCGGCCCTTCTAGAAGAAGAAAAGCAGGAATTTGCGAGACTTATTGCAAAAGAGCTTGGCAAACCAATGAAAAACACGATAGATGAGGTATCAAGATCGATAGAAACGCTCGAATTATCCGGAGAAGAGGCCAAACGACTTCACGGGGAAACGATTCCAGGAGATGCATCAGTCCGGGGAGAGAATACGATTGCCTCCACGCACCGGGTTCCGGTAGGCGTTATCGCAGCTATTACTCCTTTTAATGCGCCATTGAACCTCGTGTGCCACAAAATCGGTCCCGCTTTTGCAGGCGGCAACACGACGATTTTGAAGCCGGCTCCGCAGACGACACTAATTGCGACCTCTTTTGTTGACCTCCTTCTTAGAGCAGGCTTTCCAGAAGAGGCCGTGCAGATGGTTCTTGGCGGAGTAGAAACAGGACAGCAGATTGTCAGCGACAAACGTGTAAGCGTTATCTCGTTTACAGGCGGCACTGTAGCAGCTGAGAATATCTGCAGCTTAGCCGGCATGAAAAAGGTACTGCTTGAACTGGGGGGCAATGCAGCAACGATTGTCCATGAAGATGCAGATCTGGAAAAGGCTGCAGCGATGTGCGCGAAAACCGGCTACAGCAATTCCGGTCAAAGCTGCATTTCCGTGCAGCGTGTCTACGTTCAGGAAAAGGTACTGGATCAGTTTGCAGAGCTTCTGCAGAAACAGGTCAGCCAGCTTAAAGTAGGAGATCCTCTCGACATGGAAACCGATATCGGGTCACTGGTCGACACCAATGCAGCAGGACGCATTCATTCCTGGGTAACAGAAGCAGTAAGCAGCGGAGCAGAAGTAATGTTTGGAGGGAATCAATCCGGGGCAACAATGGAGCCGACACTGCTGAAAAATCCTTCCAAAAACAGCCAGGTTATTTACAGCGAAGTATTCGGACCGATCGTCAGCCTCGTGCCTTATAAAGAATTCGATGATGCAATTGCCGAAGCCAACGATTCCGATTTCGGCCTGCAAACCGGTATTTTTACCAAGAATATTGATCTGGCCTACCAGGCTGCTCATCAGCTGGAAGCAGGAGGGGTCATTATTAATGGAACGTCCAACTTCCGACTTGATCACTGGCCTTACGGCGGTGTAAAAAACAGCGGCATCGGACGGGAAGGCCCGCGTTATGCGATTGAAGAAATGACAGAAATGAAAATGATTGTACTACGGCTGCCCGATTTTTCATGAGTATAGATAAGAAAGCTGGTGACACTATGTACGGATTAATTATGACAGAGCCTGGTCATATCGAAATGCAGACCTATGCTTCAGAAGAGAACCTCCAGGACAGGGACATTAAAATTAAGCTTCTTTACGGAGGCATCTGCGGTTCAGATGTAGGCGTGTATAAGGGAAAGATTGTTCATGCAAGCTATCCTGTGCGACCGGGACATGAGCTGCTCGGCGAAATTATTGAAACAGGAGAAAATGCTCTTTTACAAAAAGGGACGAGGGTTGTGATTCAGCCTAATTCCTATTGCGGAGAATGTGAGTACTGCGCAGCAGGCATGACAAATATCTGCCCGGAAAAGAAATCCCTCGGTATTAACGTAGACGGCGGGTTTGCGGAACAATTTACGATAAATGAAAAGTATGCCATCCCCGTGCCGGAAGAGCTGAGTGATGAAAAAGCAGTACTCGTGGAGCCGTTCAGCGTGATCGTCCATGCATTTCGAAAAATTAGGGTAGATGCTTCTACAAAAATAGCAATCGTAGGCTGCGGCACCGAAGGTATTCTTGCGATAGGGCTGGCCGAACATCTCGGAGCCGACGTAACAGCGATTGATATTAACGAAGAAAAACTGCAGAAAGTAAACCAGCACTATAAGCAGGTTCATACAATGACTCCCGGGCAGGCAGAGCAGAATCAGTATGATTATGTACTTGAAGCGGCCGGAGCGAAAGGAACATTTGAAAAAAGCCTCGACATCGTTAAGCCGGGAGGCGAGATCGTCGTTATCGGCCTGGCCCCGCACGCAGATCTGGAAGTGTCCAAGGCAGTACGCAAGGAAGTAACGGTCTATGGATCGATCATTTACCAGGCGCCAAAAGACTTTATAACGAGCATGGACTATTTAAAGCGCCCGTCGCTGAATGTAGAGCCGGTCATTTCCAAGATTTTTGCCCTCAAAGATTATCAAACAGCCTATGAAGATGCCGTATCCGGTCATTATGGAAAAATTATTATTAACTTTAAGGAGGATGCAAGATGAAAAAGTTAGTGTCGGAATTACTCGTAAAGGACTTGGAAAACAGAGGGGTGGAGCATTTATTCGGACTGTGCGGGCACACGAACATTGCGGTTCTGGCAGAGGTAGAAAAAAGCTCTATTGATTTTATAAACGTACGGCACGAACAGGTCGCCGCTCACATGGCAGATGGGTACGCCAGAGTAAAAAATAAGACATCGGTTCTTCTCAGCCACGTAGGGCCCGGCATGACAAACGCCTCAACGGGTGTGGCCAACGCTGCACTTGACGCGATTCCCATGGTCGTTATCGCAGGAGATATTCCGAGTCACTTTTACGGAAAGCATCCGCATCAGGAAATGAACATGCATTCGGATGCTTCCCAGTATGAAGTTTACCGTCCTTTTTGTAAAACGCGCGTGGCGCGTGGACCGCGAAGACCTGTTCCCGCAGATTTTAAACAAAGCATTCCAGCTGGCTGAAACAGGAACCCCCGGGCCGGTTCTCATTTCCGTTCCGATGGATATATTCTCCAAAGAGATAGAAGAGTCTTTGTTTGATTCAGGACGCGCCCATACAAAATCGCTGGCGAAGCCGTCTATAGATGATACGCAGGCTGAGGAAATTATTCAAAAAATGACCAAGGCAGAAAAGCCGGTATTCCATGTGGGTGGCGGAATTATGCTGGCAGATGCAGCTGCCGAGCTGCGTGAACTGGCGGAGCATTTGAGTATCCCTGTCAGCCACTCGCTCATGGGAAAAGGTGCTGTCTCGGATGAAAGCGATCTCACATTGGGAATGACAGGATTCTGGGGCACAAAATTCATTAATGATTATACGAGAACGGCGGATTGGATGCTTGCGCTTGGCACTCGTTTCGCTGAAGCAGACAGCAGCTCCTGGGAAGACGAGTACACGTTCAGCATTCCGGATACCAAATTAATTCATATTGATATCGAACCTGGTGAAATCGGCCGCAACTACCCGGCAGAAATCGGAGTCGTGGCTGATTTAAAGCAGGCGCTGGGCGTGCTGCTGCGTAAAGCGAAACAAATGCACCCGGAAGGTCTTAAAAACGATGACGTACGCCGCCGGATTATGGAATACCGCGAGGACTTTGCTGAAAAGAACCAGGAGCTTGTGGAAGATAACAGCTTTCCTATGATGCCGCAGCGTATTCTGGCAGAAGTGCGTAATGTGCTCCCGCGCGATGCGTATATCACAACAGATGTAGGCTGGAATAAAAACGGTATGGGCCAGCAGTTTCCTGTATATGAAGCAGGCACGGTGCTTACACCGGGCGGATACGCAACGATGGGATTTGGTGCACCGGCCGCGCTCGAGCAAAGATTGCTGCGCCGGATAAAGTGGTTGTCAGCCTGGTAGGCGATGGCGGATTCGGCCAGAACCCCGCCCTGCTTGCTACGGCTGCGGAAGAAAATATACCGGTGATCTGGGTGGTCATGAATAACTCAGCGTACGGAACGATTGCCGGCCTGGAAAAAGCCCACTATGACACGACCTATGGAACGGTCTTCAAGCGCAACGGAGAGACGTATACTCCGGATTATGCTGCTATTGCTGCAGCATACGGAATTGAATCGCTGAAAATAAAATCGGCAGACGAATTTAAGCCGGCGTTTGAAAAAGCAGTGAACGCGAATGTGCCGTTCGTCCTCGATGTGGCAATGATTAATAATCCAGTACCGACAGATGGCCACTGGAACATTATGGACATTTACTCTCCTGATAAAAAAGTACACCACGCCAGCCTGTAATGACATCCAGAAAGGGGGACAATGCCATGAATAAGCAATTTTCACTGGCTCATCTAACAGCACTGGACTATGCACCACCTGAGCTGACCTATCTGGCGGCCCGCGCCGGGTATGACTTTGTCAGTCTGCGGCCGATCTATATGGGGCTGCCAGGGGAAAAGAATTATGAACTGGCTGCTAATAAAAAAATGCTGCGGGATACGAAAACCGCTCTCAAAGAGACCGGACTGGGTCTTCTTGATATAGAACTGGCCCGAATTGATAAAGGAATTGATCCGAAAAATTTTGAGCCCGCCTTTGAAGTAGCGGCCGAGCTCGGCGGGCGTCACGTGCTGAGCAGCGTCTGGACCGATGACAGCGACTATGCCCTGAACAACTTTGTTAAGGTCTGCGAGCTTGCCGATACGTACGGTTTGACCGTGGAGCTTGAATTCGTGCCGATTGCGAGCATTACGACGCTGGCCGGGGCGGTGGACATGCTCGAGAAAGCAAAGCAGCCCAATTCCGGCCTGATGATTGATGCCCATCATTTTTATCGGTCCGGCGATACGCTGGAAGCATTGAGCCGTGTACCAAAAGAGTGGTTCCGCTACATGCACCTCTGTGATGCCCCCGGACACGAGCCGGCATCTGAAGAAGAGATGACCAGGATTCTTAGAGAAGAGCGTCTATATGTTGGAGAAGGAAGCATTGATCTGGCAGGAATGATAAATGTACTGCCGGATATGCCTTATTCACTGGAAATTCCCCATACTAAACGAGCTCAGGAGCTCGGGCATGAAGAGTTTGCCCGCCGCTGTCTGGAGTCAGCTAAATCGTTTGTAAAACAACATGCCGCACACTCTATATAAAGAAAGACGAGAGATACAAAACGAGAGGAGGGACTCAGCATGACTGCAAAAAATGCTGGACCCCTGACCGGGGTTAAAGTACTGGATATATCTACAATGATTGCTGCGCCGTTCGGCGCGACCCTTTTAGGTGATTTTGGTGCAGAGGTAATAAAAATAGAGCTCCCCGGAAAAGGAGACACCCTGCGCACAGTAGGCCCATGGAAAGGGGACGAGCCTCTGCGCTGGCCGGGGCTGGCCCGGAACAAAAAATCAATTACGCTTGATATCCGTACCGAAAAAGGAAAAGAGATCTTTAAATCATTAATTAAAGGGTCCGATGTACTGATAGAAAACTTCCGTCCCGGAACGCTTGAAAAATGGGGACTGGGATACGAAGAGCTGAAACAAATGAATCCAAATTTGATTATGTCGCGTGTCTCCGGCTACGGCCAGACCGGACCATACCGGGAAAAAGCCGGATTCGGCACCCCGGGAACGGCCTTCAGCGGACATACCGGGATATCGGGATATCCGGATCGTCCGCCGGTCAGCCCATCCTACTCCCTGCTGGATTATATTACCGGCATTCACATCGGTCTTGCGACAGTAAGTGCACTGTACAGCCGGGATGTAAGTGAAGACGGCGAAGGCCAGGAAGTCGAAATGGGCCTGTATGAATCGATATTCCGTATGCTGGAATTTCTCGTAGCAGAATACGATCAGAATCAGAAAATACGCGAACGCAGCCCGGGTCTTTCCGGCCATTCCAGTCCGGCGGGCACGTATCAGACAAAAGACGGAAAGTTCATGGTGCTTGTGTGCAGTACAGACTCGACGTTCGACCGGCTTGCTGATGCGATGGACCGCAAAGATATGCTCGAAGATGACCGCTATTACACGAATGCCGTGCGATTGAAGCATGATGACGATGTGCAGGAAATCGTCAGTACCTGGATCAAGCAGTTCACCCAGGCGGAAATAAGTGAAAAGCTCGACAGCTACGGCGTACCAGTCAGTCCTATTCTAACCATTGAGGATATCTTTAATGATCCTCAGTACAAGGCAAGAGAAAATATTGTAGAAGTGGAGCACCCGCGACTCGGCAGAATAAAGGTGCCGGGCGTTGTACCCAAATTTTCAAAAACGCCGGGAAGTATCCGTATGCGTGCCCCGGAACTTGGCGAACACAGCGAAGATATTCTAACGAACGAACTAGGCTTTTCCGCTGAAGAAGTAGCCGCATTAAAAGAAGAAGGAGTGATTTAATGATGAGCACCTCCTCTATGATTCTTCCTAAAAAGCAGTTATCTGCGAAGTGGCGCCGCGGGACGGGTTCCAGGCAGAAGATGCGTGGATTCCTACAGAAACCAAAATAGCAATCATCCGCCAGCTAGCCCAGACAGGTCTTACCTCGATGGAAGTAACATCATTTGTTCATCCAAAGGCAATCCCTCAGCTGCGGGACGCTGAAGAAGTCGTTCGTGCTGTACAGGATGAAACCAATCTGGCATTCCGGGCGCTCGTACCGAATGTAAAAGGCGCAGAGCGTGCGATCAGCAGCGGTATTACGAAGCTGAAGCTTATGCTCTCCGCAACAGATTCGCACAGTTTGTCCAATGCCAATGCCACGGTAAAAGAAGCCCAGGATAAGCTGGAGCCAATTATAGAGCTGGCTGAAAAACACGATGTTAAAGTAGGCGGATCGATATCGGTGGCGTTTGGTTGTCCGTACGAAGGAGTAGTTTCAGTAGAGCAGCTTCGTCCCATTCTCGAGCGGTATGAAAAAATGGGCATCAAGGAAGTATCACTTGCCGATACAACAGGTATGGCGAATCCAAAGCAGGTGTATGACATGCTCGGCCAGCTTCAGGATGAATTCAAACAGGTAACGTTCTCTATGCATTTTCATAATACACGAGGCCTTGCTATTGCCAATACGGTCTCTGCCCTCGAGCAGGGAGTGACCCGTTTTGACAGTTCCATCGCGGGACTGGGCGGATGCCCTTATGCTCCGGGGGCCTCCGGAAACGTAGCGACAGAAGATCTGGTTCATGCACTTCATGAAATGGGAGTGGAGACAGGAGCAGATCTGGATAAAGTTATTGCGTCCGCAAAAGAGGCACGGCGCCTGATCGGTCATGACGGCGGAAGCTACATGCTGCAGGCAGGTCCTTCCAAAAACCTTCATGGCAAAGTGGAAGCACAGGAAAAGTTAGAAAAATAAGCACCCGGCCGTCTGGAAACAGACGGTTTTTATGCCCGAAATTTTAGGTAAGGAGACAGGATATATGAAAAAAATAGTAGTACTGGGTCTGAATCACGGCTGGGCGTTTGCAAAAGCGGTAAAGCATACGGAGAACGCCGTTCTTATTGCCGCAGCGGGACGCGGCAGGCAGGCAGAAGAGCTTGATGTACCGGTCTATGAAGATTATTTGGAGCTTCTGGATAAACACCCGGAGGCGGACGGGGCCGTGATTGCTCTGCCAACAAGCTTCACCTGCCAGCGGCAGAAGCCTGTGCCAAACGGGGAATAGATGTGCTGGTGGAGAAACCGCTGGCTCCGACGATCGAAGAAGGAGAGGCCATTATTAACGTGTGCCGTGAGTATGGGGTCTCTCTTGCCGTAGGTCATCACCGCCGCTTTTCGAGTAAAGTACGCCGGCTGGAACAGATCGTTGCTTCGGGCGAGCTGGGAATGCTGATAGGCGGAACGATGGTGTGGGCACTCGCTAAGGATAAAGAGTATTATAACGAAGCGTGGCGTACGGAAGAAGGCGGGGGACCGCTGCTCATTAACAGCACCCATGATATAGACAATCTTCGTTTTGTAACCAAGCTGACATTTACGAGCGTTTATGCTGCAGCGCAGAACAGTATCAGGGGAAACGTAGTGGAAGATTCAGCGTCGATACTGCTCGAAACTAAAGAAGGGCCATCCTTTACGTATTTCCTCTCAGACGGTGCTCCTTCTCCGTGGTCCTACGAAGTGACTGCCCGGGAGAATCCAAAGTATGTGTCCTATAAAGAAAACTGTTACCACCTCTTTGGCAGCCGTGGCAGCGTTTCGTTTCCGCAGTTGGACGTGTACCGCTATACTGAAGAGGAGCACGGCTGGTATGAGCCGCTTCAGCATGAGAATCAACAGCCGGATATGAATGATCCGATCGCCCGGGAACTGCATCATTTTATTAACGTTCTTTATAAGGAAGAAAAGCCTTTTGTCACAGGAGAAGATGCGCTGGAAACAATGAAAGTCGTGCATGCGGTAAAGCGCTCGATTAAACAAGAAGAGAAGGTTATGATTTAAGCGAACAAGATAAAAAAATGCTGCTAAACGTTCAGCTGGAATCAGCCGGATATTTAGCAGCATTTTTTGTTAATTTATGTTCAATAATTTCTTTCACATCAAGATCCAGGTCGGAGCACATCATCAATGCATAGATAAGCACATCGGCTATTTCTTCCTGAATATTGTCTCCATTGGCTTGTAGTGCTTCGTCACTGGTTTTCCACTGAAAATCCTCCAGCAGTTCAGAAGCTTCAATGGAAAGGGAAATTGCCAGATCTTTTGGGTTATGATACTGCCGCCAGTTTCTTTCGTCCCGAAAGTGGTTAATGCTTTCTATTAATTGATTAATGTCGCTCATCGTCCGCTCCTTTACTGACCGCCTGTAGTTTCTTTTTCAGTTTAGGGTCAACAGCGTATAAAAACAAACCGTGGATTCCCCGTTTCATTAACATAGTAAGCGAATTTAGAATAATTTCCTCTTTCATTTGTTCATTTTGTGCCTGGGTATAATCTTTTCTAGTCGTGAATGCGCCCTTATCCTGGTATTTCGCCGTATCAATGACCAGTCTGTCCGTGTGTTCATCATAGCTTACGGAAGGGCCGATCACAACACCGGCATAGTTTAGATCAAATCCCTGCACGGTATAAATAGAGCCTACTTCCTTGATCGTCTGAGGGCTCTCGGCCCAGGTCTTTTTATCTTCTGTCCGGTTCCACGGCATATTCAGACCATCTTCATCAACGTAGTACGTGCCGCCGTCCTTTTTATGCAGGTAGTCAAATGTTGATACAACCCGGGAGAGGCCGTACTCTTCATTTTTTTCCTCGATGGCACTGCGGAAGGCATCCGGATCGTCAAAGAGCTGAAACTCATAGTCGTCCGGCCGGTTTCTTGGAAAAGCCGGCACCCGTTTTTCAAGAAAAGCATTAATCCAGTCTACGACGGACTGATCTGCAGTCATCCGCAGCTGAGAAGTAAGCGGGAGCGTTTTGGTTTTATACTGCCTGCTGATATCCTGCATTATCTTTTCGTTCCAATAGCTTTTTATTTTCAGCACCTGACTTGGATCGAATATAATAATGGTGATTTTACTGCGCTTCATAATTTCCTGAAGGTGGTTGGCCGCGTTGAAGTTATTATAGGAATCTTCTTTTGTAAGCAGAAGGTGCGCTTCATCTACGAGCGTAATATCTGCTGTTTGATCGAGTTTCGTCATTTTATTAATAAACGATGTCGGTTTGTCAAAATTATTCTTTTTTAAGTTAGGGAGGCTGTCTGCCATATTTTTATAAGTTTTCAGCATCTCCGCATGATTAACAAGCAGGTAGTTTTTCGTTTTGTAGAGCGTCGATCCGGGATCACCGGCTTCATCCTGGATGGTGTTAAACAAAGAGCTGAGCAGTACGCTTTTACCGGTGCCGGCATCCCCTTGGATGATAAAAACCTGATGCTCGGTCTGTTTACTATTTTCTTTACAGTAGGCGAGTATTTTTTCTTTCACATCGACCTGTTCCGGAGAAAGCTCTTTAAAAGGAGAAATCTTGAACAGATCTTTATTCTCTAAGTATTCCAGCGATGAAGAAACCAACTCCATACTGCGCAGGTGCTGCCAGATTTCCTTAAAAAGAGTCTCATTGTAATAGCTTTTCTGGTAATACTGGTGCATCTGTCTGGAGGCCCGCTGGCTGACATTTTGGAGCATGTACTTATTATCGGCAATAAAATAATTAATCAGGTTGGATTCGATATTATATGTAGCTGACTGATTAAATGTTTTATGCCCGTAAATAAGAATAGAGTGCAGTCCTTTGCGCTTGGGGTTGCTGAGATGGTTCTGCAGACGCCGCACCGCCTGAACAGATTGGCCGATATAGGCCGTTGGTTTTGGCTGAGCGTTTTGATACAAAATGTAAATAACAGGTTGATTGTTTAATGCCTGTACGGGCATGGAATCAATAGCAGGTCTGGTAAATGAATGATTTTCTATGATTAAATGCTCCATATTTTCTCCTTGAGTGTATTTTCATTATCGTACCATATTATAGAAACCGGAAAAATGAACGTGAATAATTTAACATAGAAATGGGTATATATTTACTGTATACTATAACAATAGATAAAATAATTTCTGTATTAAAACACGACCCGGTGTTCTCATCTTGGAACGATGATGATACAATATAATGAGGTAATTATGTGTATAAAGCGGATGTACGGCAACGTTATGTAAGATCAAAAAGTAAAACGCTTACATCCTCTCAAATAAAAATGAAGATATAGAGGCGATAACATGAGTAAAGAACATACTTCTACAGACGTCATTTTAATTGGCGCAGGCATTATGAGCGCCACGCTCGGTTCACTTTTAAAAGAAGTAGCGCCGGAATGGAACATTACGATGTTTGAAAGGTTGAGCGGAGCAGGGGAAGAAAGTTCCAACGAATGGAACAACGCAGGCACGGGCCATTCTTCCCTCTGTGAGCTTAACTACACGGACCAGAAGCCGGACGGCTCCATTGACATCAGTAAAGCCGTCAAAGTAAACGAAGAGTACCAGCTGTCCAAGCAGTTCTGGTCCTATCTTGTCACGAGCGGGAGAATTCAGAATCCAAGAGACTTCATTATGCCGGTACCGCATATGAGCTTTGTCCAGGGAAAAGACAACGTGGACTTTCTGAAAAAGAGACTGGATGCCTTATCTACAAACCCATTGTTTCAGGGAATGGATTATGCAACAGACGAGGAAACGCTGAAGCAGTGGATCCCCTTAATGATGAAAGGACGTTCAATGGACGCTCCAATTGCTGCGACAAAAATTGATGCGGGAACCGATGTGAACTTCGGCGCTTTAACACGCAAGCTGTTTAATCATCTGGAAAGCCAGAATGTTAATATGAAATTCAGGCACCAGGTCGAAGACATTAAGCGTGTGAGCGGCGGAGGATGGAAGCTGAAAATTCAGAACCTGGAAACCGGTAAGACAGAACATCATCAGGCCAAGTTTGTCTTTATCGGCGGAGGCGGCGGAAGTCTTCATCTCTTGCAAAAGACAGGCATACCGGAAAGCAGAGGTATTGGCGGATTCCCTGTAAGCGGCATGTTCATGGTATGCAAGAAGCCGGAAATTGTTGAACAGCACCGTGCGAAAGTCTACGGTAAAGCGCCGGTTGGAGCCCCTCCAATGTCCGTGCCCCATCTGGATACAAGATTGATTGATAAAGAAGAGTCGCTGTTCTTTGGTCCCTTCGCCGGCTTTTCACCGAAGTTCCTAAAGACCGGATCAAATATGGACCTCTTTACATCGGTCAGGGCCAACAACCTGATTACGATGTCAGCGGCAGGTATGAAGAATATGCCGCTGACAAAATACCTGATTAACCAGCTAAGGCTCAATAAAGAGCAGCGGATGGAAGAACTGCGCGACTTCGTACCGGAAGCAAAAAGTGAAGACTGGGAGCTTCTCGTTGCCGGCCAGCGTGTGCAGGTTATTAAAGACACGGCCGATGGCAAAGGAACGCTGCAGTTCGGTACCGAAGTGGTCAGCTCGGCCGACGGCTCGGTATCGGCATTGTTAGGTGCTTCACCAGGTGCATCTACGGCAGTTGCCGTTATGCTGGAAGTCATGCAGAAATGCTTCCCGGACAAAGTCAGCCGCTGGGAGCCAAAGATCAAGGAAATGATCCCATCCTACGGCAAACAGCTGTCCGATCACCCCGAACTGGTCGACGAGCTGCACGAATCCACAGCAAAAGCACTAAACCTGGAACAGGAAGAAAAAAAGCAGGGGAATTTAGTTTAATAAGATTTGAAAAAAGCGCATGCAGCCGGAGGGCTGGGTGCGCTTTTTTAATAAAATTACAATTTTAGGATAATGCATGGTGGTCCTTACCATTAGTTCATTTATTATTAGTCTTAAAAACATTTAAAAGCAAACTTGCTTAAACAATCACAAACCGGGAATAGAACTCTTAAGTATTCTATGTCATAGACTTTAGGAGGTTTTTTATGCTCGATTATAAATTAACCCGCGTTATTGATTTGACGATTATGAAGCAGAATATCGAAGGATTCCCGGAGAATGTCCTTGCGGACGCGCACCGGGAGCTGGCTTTGGAAATTGGCTATGAGCTAAAGAATGAAGATAAAGAAGAGCTGGACCGCACGACTCGGCTGATTGATGATTATTTAAATATGAAGCTGGGGTATCAGGAATTGAAAGAAACTATTCAACAGCAGCAAAAAGAACAGTAAAAAACGAGCAGGGGACTTATCTCCCTGCTCGTTTTCTTTATGCGTCTGTTTCTGTTTTGTGTTTCTCTGTTTTATCAATAACTCTAGTTCCGACCAGGTCACCTGTTACATTAAGCGCTGTGGCACCCATGCCGATCAGCACGTCGACCGCTACCAGCAGTGCAACAGCTTCCATCGGAAGTCCGAGCTGGGCAAAAACCGTGGCGATCATAATAATTCCGGCTCCAGGTACTCCGGCTGTACCGACGGTAGCGAGTGTACCGATCAGCACAATCTGCAGAATCGCTACAAAGCCAAGCGGTTCGCCGATAACGTTAGCAGCAAACACGGCGGATACAGCTACGCGGATCGCAGCGCCATCCATGTTGATTGTAGAGCCGAGCGGAATACTGAATCCGTATAAACTTTGTCGAATACCGAGATTTTTAGCGGCATTAAGTGTAATGGGAACCGTGCCCGTGCTGCTTTGGGTGACAAAAGCAGTGAGCATTGGTGTGCGGGCTTCTTTGAAAAAGGCGCCGAGTTTGGTTTTCGTCGCCAGCAGCAGTCCTATATACAGGACCAGCTGCACAGCAAGCGCGACATATAATACGAGTATAAAGTTTCCAAGTGAGAGCAGGGTACTTACACCCTGACTGCCGACGATGCCGGCAATAATAGCAAAGATACCGAATGGAATATACTGCAGAATTCCTTTCATGACGGTAATCGTCATTTCATTCAACGCTTCTGCGCCGCGGTATAGTCGTTCTCCCATATCTCCTGCAGCAGAAGAGGAGCGCAGGTAGGAAATCGCAATACCGAACACGATCGCGGTAAAAATAATTCCGAGCAGGTTCATTTCGGTGAAAGCGACAGCGATGTTATCCGGTACAATACTCAAGATTACCTCTGTCAATCCCGGGCTGTCGGGCGATTCAAAGCTTTCGCTGCCGTCGAGTGTAACTCCTGTCCCCGGGTTAAAGAGACTGGCGACAGAAATACCGACAATAATAGCAACAGCGGAGGTAACGACGTAATAGAGAAATACTTTTCCGCCCATACGGCCAAGTCCCTCTATCGTTGTCTGGTTTACCCCGACAATAAGCGTAAATAAAATAAGTGGAATAATAATAAACTGCAGGAGCCGCATCAGCAGATCGCCGAATGGTTCAAGCACAGAGGCATTTTCCCCAAATATAAGTCCAACTGCAATACCAGCTATAAGAGCAACGGTAATTTTTTTAATCAATGACACTTCAAAATATTTTTTAATCAACTGCTTCAAATGAAACCCTCCTTTATAAAAACCTATCGATTTAGTCAACATTAAATAACCTATCTAAAATAGCAGAAAAAGTCAATACGATTGCTTACAATATATATAAAACCTTATGGAAAAGATTAGTTATTTCATTTCTCAAGCGTTCACTTAATAGGATAGTGATAAAAAAGGAAGGGGAGTCTTATGTTAAACTGGAAATAAATTGGGAGGGTGGATAATGGGAAATAAATCAAACGATGGAGATTCTATTGGAGAGCTGGCTATTGGAATAATGTTGTCCTGCTTTTTTTGTTAATGCCTATACGTTTTTTATTAGTACATCAAATTTGTCGAGATTTTTGTCAGTTGTCTGCGCTGTTATTCTGTTATACATACTATTTCCTTGTTGGAAACAGATAATTAAAAGATTTAAACAAGATACACATTCTTATGAAAACAAGGGCTGATTTTTCTTAAATAGATTTAAACATACTTCTGGTAGGTGAGAATTGTTATGACAGGGAAAAAAATAAGTGTTTTGATTTTTAAATTGGGAATGACGATTGCTTTAGTAGGTTTAATTACGAATTCTATTAATGAATCTTTTACATTTAATAACTGGATGATTATAGGCTTTACCCTGGCAGGGGTGGGAAGCGTATGCGAGACATATTTTTACTTTAAAATACGAAAACACCGTAACAGCAATTATATTTAAGGATTGGTAAAACCAAAAACAGCAATAAGAATAACGAATACATGTAAGAATGCAATGATAAAATTAATACTAATCAAAAAAAATCGAACTTCTTTCTTGGAAAAAGCACCGCAAATTATTCCCAGAACGGAGAATAATACTGGAATGAATATGCCCGCTAAACCAGTAATATTGTAAAGTGCTTTATGGACTTGAATACTAAACAAGTTATTTCAGAGAAGGTGGAGGTTTATGAAGATGAAAGTAGGCCTTATGACTATATTTCTACTGAGTATAACGCTGACAGCCTGCCAAACAGAGTACGATGGAGAATACGTACAATGGGGAGAAAATGGAAATACAAATGTAGAAAGACTGGATAATAATAATATTCCATATAAGATTGAGAACAATAGAGTATTCATTCCCGAAGACGCATTAAGTGATGCAGCTGCCTGCTGTTCTTAAAAAAAGAGGAAATCTCCCTTTTAAAATAAAGAAGCAGAGGGGATCTCATAGAGATTCCCTTAATATTAACGAGAATGTTTTAATAAATATCATTCAAAAGCTGTTCCGTTGATAAAATAACAGCAAATTCGTCATGCAGTGCAGCCAAAGAGTGGGTATGGATTGTTTCTGCATCGTAGTAGGTATTCGTATGATCCGTTATCCCAAAGGCTGCGACAGCATCAGAAATGAGATAGGTATCGAACCCCAGGTTACCGCTCATTCTCGTAGTTGTCGACACGCAGTGCGGTGTAGTGAGCCCCGTTATAACTACTGTGGATAAGCCGTTTGTTCGTAAGTAACGTTCCAGGTCGGTTCCTATAAAGCTGCTGTTGACCTTCTTTTTGATGATTTTTTCATTTTCCAGCGGTTTAACCATGTCTTTGATTTCGACACCTGTACCCTTACTATAAAACAGCGATGAAGGATTGTCGGATACATGCTGTATGTAGATAACCGGCCAGTCCTTTTTCCGCCATGTTTTTACTAATCTACTGATATTTTCTTCGGCATCTGGATTGTTCCGCTCTCCCCATGTCGAATCATAAAATGCATTTTGAACATCAACCAGCAGTAAAGCTTTTTTTTCCATTATGATCCTCCCCAAATTTAACATTGTAGTGGTGTGAATCCTAGTCAGCCTTTTATCATGTAATGAGTTTAGATTACATAAAGAAACGAGCGGGCATGAAGCGGCTTTAAAAATGGTATAATTAAACATAACACATGTTCTGCCGATATATGAATGTATCGTATATCGTTTATTTAATAAAACTACAGGAGGAATTTTGAATGACAAAAACAGTATGGTCCATTGATCCTGCACACAGTGAAATTGGTTTTTCCGTAAAGCACATGATGATATCAAGGGTTAAAGGAACATTTGAAACATTCGATGCAACGCTCGTATTAGATGAAGATGAACTAACAAATTCTGAGGCTGAAATAGCAATCGAGGTTGCCAGCATAAACACCGCGAAGAAAATCGGGACGGCCATCTTCGCTCTGCTGATTTCTTTGATGCGGACAATCATCCTAACATTACATTTAAAGCGAAAAATATTACAAAACAAAAGACAGTCAATATGATGTGACCGGAGATCTTACGATCAAAGGAACGACCAAGGAAATTACGATTGATACAACATTTGAAGGGCAGAGCAAAGACCCTATGAGTGGAAACACAGTAGCTGGAGTAACTGGCCAGGCCGTCATTAACCGGAAAGAGTTTGGTCTGACATGGAATGCAACAGTAGAAACAGGCGGCGTTCTTGTCGGTGAAGATGTAAAAATTCACCTTGAACTCGAACTGCATAAACAAGAAGAAAAATAAAAGCCATTTAAAAAATAGAGAGAAGATGCTTATTAAAGCGTCTTCTCTCTATTGTTATGTTAGCAGTTGTTTCCTTCGTCTCTCGATAACTGACGCCCTGCAAAGTGAATGCGTTTGATCTCGTTATCGATACGTATGCCTCCGATGTAGATAACCTGATTCTGAAAAGGAATGGTCCACTGGAGGGGGCCGACGGGGTGCGGGAATTTCCATTCCATATAAGACAACGAGAAGCTGGTTATCCTGCTCTTTCATTTCCACTCTATTGCCTTCCTGGCTGGTGTACGTGCCAACCATCGATTGGCGTTCTGTTTTACTCGATTCATAATCGCCGTATGGAAGATAACTCTCATTTGGCTCTCTTTCATTTGCGATTTTAATCCACCATCAGCATAGGGTTGGCTGGCGCTCCTGTCGCATTTGTTATAAGCTGATTCCTTTGATGCCTTTCTCAGCAGAATTGCAAAAGAAGCTGAAGCTCCTTTGATGCCGCCGCTGTGTTCAATAAGAGTCGTTCCAAAATAATCCGGAGAAACCATCCAGCCATACCCATAGTATATACCGGGCTGCATTTGAATATGAGGAAACATCATTGCATCAATGTTCTCCTGTGTTAGAACCTGTGGGTGATGATTCGAAAAAAGCTCCCATAGCGGCAGCATATCTTCCGCTGTTGATTTAACGTAGCCGGAAGGATACATAGGAGGGGCATCCCACCATAAGGAAAACGCAGCCATATCCCCATTTGGCTGTGGAGTATAAAGAAGGGTAACGTCGTTTTGATCTTGAAGCGTGTCGGGGGATAAGAATGTTTTTTTCATCCCCAGCGGTTTGAATAGATGTTCGATCAATAGTCACCATACGTCTGACCGCTCACACGTTCAATGATCATACCAAGAAGCGCGTAGGCACGTTGGAATAACTCATATATTGACCCGGCTCTCCGAGAAGGGTGTAATCCAAATCAGCGAGAAAAGCGAGCAGATCTGCATTGGTCTCAATGGATCCTTTTTCCTCATCCCAAGTAATTCCCATCGCCTCATACTGCTCTTTGGATCCTTCGATTTCGATGCTGTTTTTGTTGGCATAAAATAAGGTGGGCAGGGGAGGAATACCGGAAGAATGCGTCATGGAAATGATGAATCGTCATTTGCTTTGTTTTCGATTCATCCGGCGTTTGAGAAACCCGGCAGATAGGTAAGTACAGGGTCATGGACGGAGAGTTTTCCGGCTTCCTGTAATTGCAGGATGGCAACACAAGTCATCGACTTAGTGATACTTCCAATTCCGAAAACCGTCTCGTCCGACACTGCAAGCTTTTGTTCGACATCGCGGTACCCAAGACCTCTCTTGTAAGTAATCAGCACCATCTTTATTTATGGCAATCATTGTACCGGGAATGTTATGCTGTTCCGTCATATTTCTGCGAATGCATCCATTGCTTTATTGTCCATTGCGTCCTCTGAGTGTATCTGGTTGATTTAAATTTTTTTAACAAAAATAATTATAACCTTATATTCCATAATTATCCACTTAAAAGCAAATACTGTCTGCTTCATTAGACGGATGATGATTCCTCTGCGTTTAGAGTATTTTCTTTAAGGAAAAGGTTTAAACATTTAAAAAAGAGGAAAGTTTACTTATGTACAAAAAAGTTACGAAATGTTATTAAAGAATAGAAAGTACGTAAAAAGAGAGGATGACAAGACATGCAAAAAAGAAAACTGGGAATGTCAGAACTTGAAGTGTCACCGCTTGGACTTGGATGCATGGGCATGTCTGAATTTTACGGAAAAGGAAACGAAGAAGAGTCCATACAAACGATTCATCACGCGCTTGATCAGGGAGTCACGTTTCTGGATACAGCCGATATGTATGGCGTCGGCCACAATGAGAAGCTGATCGGACGGGCAATAAAAGACCGCCGCGATGACGTAGTACTGGCTACAAAATTCGGTAATGTTCGCGGGCAGGACGGCTCTTTTCAGGGAGTAAATGGCCATCCGGACTATGTGAAGCAGTCGTGTGAGGATAGTTTAAAGAGACTGGGAATCGATTATATCGATTTATACTACCAGCATCGTGTGGACCCGGAGGTGCCGATCGAGGAGACCGTGGGCGCCATGGCTGAACTCGTAAAAGAAGGCAAAGTCCGTTATTTAGGGTTATCCGAAGCTTCCCCGAAACAATAAAAAAGCGCATCAGGAGCATACGATTACTGCGCTGCAGACAGAATATTCCCTATGGAGCCGGGACGTAGAAGAAGAAATTCTACCACTATGCCGTGAGCTTGGCATTGGGTTTGTTCCATACAGCCCGCTTGGCCGCGGCTTTTGACCGGCCAGTTAAAAACGTTCGATGATCTGGAAGAAGACGATTTCCGCCGATACAACCCGCGCTTTCAGGGCGAGAATTTCCAGAAAAATATCGATCTGGTAAAGAAATAGAAGACATGGCTGAAGAAAAAGGCTGTGAACCATCCCAGCTTGCTCTAGCCTGGCTTCTTGCTCAGGGAGAAGACATTGTTCCCATCCCTGGAACCAAACGCCGCAAATATCTGGACAGCAACCTTGGGGCGCTGCAGGTAAACGTTTCGAAGCAGGACCTTGAACAAATCGATAAAATAGCCCCTCGTGGTGCTTTTGCCGGCGAACGTTATCCTGCAGAGCAGATGAAAAGCCTTAACCAATAACAAATAAACAGTATTATGGGCCATTTATGGAAGAAGCACAGCTAATGGAATCCAGCTGTGCTTTTTCACATGGTAGCAATTGAAAGATAAAAGGAGTAGATACTATGTCTAATGAACGTCCGTTTGTCATGATCACAGGAGCTTCTTCCGGATTAGGGCTGGAACTTGCAAAATTATTCGCTCAGGATGGGTATGATATTGCGGTTTCAGGCTCTAGTGAGCGGATTTTTGAAGCAGAAACGACTATCAAAAGCTATGGAGTCGAAGCGTATCCTCTCCAGGCCGATGCCTCTACCTATGAAGGTGTCGAAGCATTCTGGCAGTTTGTAAAAACAAAAATAGAAAGCTGGATGCAGCTGTGCTGAATGTCGGTGTTAGTATGGGCAGTTCTTTTCTGGAGAATGATTTAGAAGAGGAATTAAAGTTAATCGATATTAACATTAAGGGAACGGTGCATATGGCAAAACGCGTCGTGCAGCATATGGTTCCAAATAAAGAGGGGAACATACTGCTCGTGTCATCTGTCTCTGCGACGCTGCCGACTCCGTATGAAACAGTATACGGTCCCTCTAAAGCCTTTGGATTTATGTTCGCGGAATCGCTGAGAGAAGAGTTAAAAGAAACAGGAGTCAATGTAACAGCGATGCTTCCCGGTGCGACCAATACAGATTTCCATCATAACGCCGGTATGGATTCTACGTATTTCGGCGATGAAAGAAACAAAAACGATAAAGAGCTAGTCGCACAGCAGGGGTACGAAGCGTTCAAGAATAAAGTAGATCACGTTGTGTGCGGGGATGAAGCGACGAAGAAAGAAGCAGAAGACAATCGAACCACGCCTGAAGAAGTGAAGGCTGCGGCTCATGCGAAAAAAGCAAAACCGCAATAATAGACAAAAAGAAGCTGCCGGTGAGCAGCTTCTTTTTAGTTATTCTACAGGTTGTACTTTATATACTTCCCGGGAAACAACGAGATTCTCTGTGTTTTCGCGGTAGGCCTGGTAATGATCAGTCTGGATGTGCTGCTGAACGGCTTCTTCATCTTTCCACTTTTCCGAAAAGATAAACACCCCGTCCTGCGCTTCTGATTCATATAATACGTACTCCAGGCAGCCGGCTTCTGCACGAGATGGAGCCACTGCCTTTTTAAGCTCTTTTCTCAAGTCTTTTTCTTTTCCAGCTTCCGCCTGCAAAAAAGCTTTAATGGTTACAGTCATGTATATTCCTCCTTTATGTGATTATTATAAGACGAAACTGCCTTTATCTGCACGACGCAGGGTTTGCTATATAAAATCTTTCACCGTGTAATACCAAGCCGGAGATAAACGATGGATTTTTTATTTATTGCGTTTTCTAATGATATAATCCGCAAAGAGTTCTCCGGTCATTAAACTAACCGCATATAATAAAAGGAGTACTATCAAAAGCAATAGAACCACGTATCCCTCTATCCCGGTATATAAGATGGTGGAGTTAAATATAATTAGATACAAGCTGCTGAGTAGTAAAAGTATAGCTGTGCCTGAGGCTATACGTGTTATGGTGTTAGAGTCCAGCTGATTCTTTTTTGCGTTAGTATTAAATGAATTCATTTTTTGATATCACTCCTGCTATTTTGTTTACTTCGAAAGTATAAATTTTATGTTTCGTATACTACCTGTTTATTTCTTCTTTCTTTCCATTTGTTTGAAATCGTTTGAAAAAAGAAACAGTACCCATAAAAGGGCTATTCCTATACAAACGTAAGCAATGGACGAATAAATATCCAAAAATTCTAAAATGTCTGTCCAGGATTCTCCAACAGCGGCTCCTAAATTTACTAAAATAATGTTCCAAATCAGAGTTCCGGCCGTTGTAAATAGCAGAAAAACGGATATATTCATTTTAGACATCCCTGCCGGAATGGAGATAAGGCTTCGAACCAACGGAATCATGCGGCAGAGGAAGATGGTCCATACACCATACTTTGTAAACCATGACTCAGCCCGCCGAATATCTTTTTTGGATATTCGAAGGCAGCGGCCGTATTTTCCCACGAGGATTTCCATACGATCTATGTCGATTAATCGCCCGATCCCATAAAGGATCAGTGCACCAAAGACCGATCCCAGGGTAGAAGCCGCCACAACACCCGGTATATGAAGAGAAGAGGTAGTCGTTGCAAAACCACCAAATGTTAAAATGATTTCGGACGGAATCGGGGGAAAAACGTTTTCCAGCGCAATAAGGAAAAAGACGCCTGCATACCCAAATTGTTCGATAAAGTCGATAATCCATTCTTCCACCACAGACTCTCCTTTAGTTTCTATTGCTCCTCTTTAAGAAGGGAAGATTGGGACTCCAAATGCAAAATGGATAATGGTAAACACTATGATCATTAAACCTAATCCGATCCCTATAACGGTCAGGGTCTCTTTTCCTGCTTGATAATCCCCTTTAGTCATTTCTCCATCCCCCGTTCCTTTTTTGTTTTTATTAAATAGTTTAAAGAGAACACAAGATATTTAATAATGTGTTTAGTATTCCTTCCATAAGTATCAAAACGATAGGCATCTATCCATATTCCATCAGCGGACTAAATTTTCACGTTTATCTTCTCCTTTTCAAGACAAACTTAGTATCCTGCCGTGATATGAATTCTGCGTATACACACAAAAAACCTTCACCGCTGAGTCGGTGAAGGTACACAAAAAAGCCTTCACCTGTCTCATAGGTAAAGGTCTCGCTAACAGCATACTGGCTGCCAATAAAACCGGGGATTTCTCCCGTACTGACGATTTTATTGAAAAGCTACTCCCCTTTTTCCAAAGGATATCAAGTTATTTCTTATAATGTACTCTTCTCTGACGAACATGTCAATCTTATTTATTCCGGCTGGTGGACCAAGTTTTCTGAAAGCATGCTTTACTTACAGGAACGGGGAGCACTTTTATAATTGAATTTCTTCAAATGGAACCAGACCATTTGAGAGCAGTCTTCAGCTGACATTAAAGGGACCAAACGACAGAAACATACCTAAGTGAAAAAGGAATAAGACAAGAAGTATTACTGTGTACAGAAGCATAATCATAGAGGTATTTTTTTGGCTGTCTGATACGTAGTATTTTACTAAATGAAAGGAGCGGCAGAAATAGAAAACAAACGTGAGAATAATGAACAACGTTCCAAGGGATAAGTAATCGACCGCCATGAACCCAGGTAGGAATAAAAAGAAAAACTGAGATTATAAAGCAATATACATAATAGAGAGTGTTACCATATCACTGAAAATTTTGCGTACTTCTTTCAGTCGCAGAGTAACGCCTGCTGAACCAGCGGATCACATAAAAGTTCACAAGCACGGCTGGAACACTTAGCACAAACAATGTTTGTCCCAAAAAAATGTACATAAATATTCCCATGTTTCATAAACAGGAAGAAAAGTTCCCATAATGATTAGGTTAACTGCATATAAGACAAAGGCAAGCAAAAGAAGGAACAATAGAGAGATACTGTTTATAATCGTTAAATGATGATCCTTCTTAATATTTTTTCTGGGAGCGCTCAAGGCGTTTACAAAAAAAGCCCACATGGTTAGTTTCTTATCAGGATTTTGTCATAATAGCTCCTTTAACTTAAATAGATATGCCTGATTGTACAGTCAAAAATAAAAAGATGGCTGATTGATTTTTTACAACCTGCTATTAGATATATTCGGCGGCTGGTATTAAATTCCTTTTTTCGAAAAGACGCAGTGAAAATAAGTTTGTACTCGTCAGGGTGAAGAGGGGAAACTATGCTGAATTTACAGGTATAAGTATAGATCTAAATAAATACTCCAGTGCATTTCTCTATCCATTCAAATGGGAGATAAGTTGATCTGCGGCAGCAATAAAATGCCAGCCTTTCCCATGGATAATTCCAAAGGACAAGCTGGCATTAGTCGTACTATCTGGTTCTAATCAACTTACATAAGATATAAAATCATCTACTCTTTAGGCTTTTGAACGATAGCTTAGGTTGTGCTGTTTTAATGTCTTGTCTTTACCGAACAGAAAATGTTTTTCCATATCAGGCGAGTATTGTGAATTGAGGTTTCCATTCCTGTTGCTTCAGCAACCGCCCGACATAGCCGGGGAAGCACCGCAGCATAATCCGATGTAATTGACCCCGATTTTTTTGCTTCTTTTGCCCATTCAGCCAATTCATACCGATTGTGGGATAGCGCTCCAGTGCCGTTGGAAATGTCGTTTCGGTCGGCAGATGGCAGCTGCATCCGCCATCAGGCAGGTTGAAAAATGTCGGATGTTCTTCGGTGGTGCGATAAGGAACGGGCAGTCCGCCTACGTAACCATCCACCTGAGCGCATATTTTTTCGAGGTATGGCTGCATCGTATCCGGTCCGCGGAAACAATTCATTCCGACGACCAGTGCGCCTTTCTCAGAAGTTTTTGCAAGAGTCTTCTACGCTATAGCCGTCCCGTAGTATATTTTCACCCATTAGTCCAAGCAGAATGACAGCCGGCAGTCCCTGCTTCTGGATTTCCTCCAGTGCGATTTCTGCCTCTCATGGTAGTAAAACGTTTCGCCATGAATGTAATCAACGCCTTCTTCTTGCACCATCCGATCATCTCAGGCAAACATGCCTCTGACTTTTTCTTTCGATTCCGGTCCTCTGGATCGAAAATATTCGTATTGGAGATATTACCCGCTACCAATGCTTCTTCCGTCGGATGTTCTTTAGCTACTTCCTTCGCTAAGCGGATCGCACTTCTGTTAGCGGTTCCAGCAAATCTTCCTTGCCGATGATGCGCATTTTTTCTCTATGGGCGTTGTAGGTGAAAGCCAGTACCACATCAGACCCCGCCTTCATGAATCACGGTATGTTCTTTTAGAGCTCCGGATTTTCCAGTGCCACTTCCGGTACAAAGGAGCCCGCTGTAAATAGCCTCTGCGCTCCAGTTCAAACAGAAACCCTCTCCGGCAATAACCGTTCCTTCTTTAAGTCGTTGTTCTAAGCTGCGTTTCATCTCCATACTCTCCTTTTTCTCTCTATTATTCTTTATTCTCCTGTCATTCGTCTAACAAAATAACCCCCTTCTTTAAATAAAGAAGGGGGTTTGACGAAATACGACAAATTGCTCTTCTTATCTTCAAGCCTGCTGCTTCTGGAATTAGCACAGTACTATTTCTAGTCCGCTGCTGAAGTGTCAAAGGGCCAGTCCCTCCACTTCTCTTGATAAAATAGTTGTGTATTAAATTAGTAATATTTAGAATACAATCGCTTTTGATGAAAGTCAATAAGAGATAATACATTTTTAAAATTTTTTAAGTATTCGATTATTCAGGATGGGGTTGTGCTATTTTTTTTCACAGGATAATCGAATATATATAAAACAAGATAGATCAATAAAAGAAATAGTGTTTTAGTGCAATCTGTTACAGAGTGGTTAGAAAAATATAACGGTTTAAGAGAAACACAAAAAGAGGGCAGGCGGTGAATTCGTGCGCTGCCTATAAAGAAGCTGCCTCACGAAATCCCTGGGATTCAGTCGCTTCCATCATGTTCTAAAAATAGGTGCAGGAGAAACGATTGATCTGTCTGCGCTGGGTTTGCCGAAGAAAAATATCCAGTAAGGAAAATCAACTAACTAGCTTTTTACGATAAAAAAATAGAACAGATTTTGCACGATCAATTTCAAGGTATTATCCATGATATTGATTAACGTTATTAAAAAAACTTCTTATTTTCTTAGCGATTAGCTCTGGCTGCTCGGTAGCCACAAAGTGTCCGCCAGTCTTTAGGTCTTCCCAGCAAATAACATTGGGAAATAACCTTTCGACATATTCTTTTGGGGGGCGTTCATGAAACTGTGTAGCATTTAGGGAAACTCCTATAGGTACTTTTGAAACGTCATTTCTCCCCGGCCACTTTGTATATTGCCCTTCATAATAATATCGATTTGAAGCATTTATCGTTTGGGTAAACCAATAAATGGAAACATTGGCGAGTAATGTTTCTTTATCAAAGTGCTTTAAAAGATCTCCGCTTGGCGGGTCTGTCCATAAATACCATTTCTCCAGTATGAACGCAGCTAAACCTATGGGAGAATCGTTTAGTGAATAGGCTATCGTTTGAGGCTTTCGTCCCAAGAAGGTGAGCATATCCAGCTTCTTCTTGATACCATTGTTTGCAATAAGTAAGGTATTCTTCTTCTGCTTCTGATAATAGAGTCTCCTCTGATATGTAAGGACTGGGATTACCGGGGAAGTAGTATGATAACCAATCAATTTTTCAGGATAATCCAGACACATTAACCCTATAATGCTGGCTCCTAAATCATAGCCATGGGCTCCAAACTTTTCATAACCTAATACATCCATTAATTTCACAAATATATCTGCAGCCTGTCGATCTTCAAAGCCAGGTTTCAATGGGGCAGAGGAGAATCCGTGCCCAGGTATAGATGGGATCACAATATCAAACGAATCCTGAGGGTCGCCGCCGAACTTTTCAGGAGTTGTTAGATAAGGAATGATATCTAACATTTCATAGACCGACCCAGGCCACCCGTGTGGAAGAAGAAGGGGCATCGGTTTAGGACCACTTCCTCGGATGTGAAGAAAATGAAGGTCTATACCATCAATCTCGACTTTGTAATTGGGATACATATTAATGTATTCCTCAACTACTCTCCAATCAAAATGATTCTGCCAGTAAGAAGCCAGCTTTCTCATGATATCCAATGGTATCCCATAGCTCCAGTGTGAATCAGGAATTTCATCAGGCCATCTAGTTAACGCTAGTCGTCTATTTAAATCTAGTAGTTGATCATCAGAAATAGCAACACTAAAAGGTCTAATATTCATAAATTTGGCCTCCAACATTGAAAATAGATTTAATAGGAACACTTAATATTTTCTTGATAATCGTATTCTGCTGCTATTCACAATATATTGACTTTCCATTTATTGATTATTTGTTCTCTATTATTACATTTAACATAAATGAAGACGATGATTTTATTAAGAAACAAGGTAAGCAGGATAAATTTGATTTAAATTTATCCATTCATTCAGAGTTTTTTGTTTTTAAGTTAATCGACCCGTAGTCTTTCTAGTTTCCATTTAATAAAGAAAATTCTGAAAACTTGTAGACAGATGAATGGAAAATACTTACACTGAGGGTAACGATGTTCTATATAGTGAATTTAGTATAAATGGAATGCAATTTCATATTGAAAGAGAAAGAAGGTGAATGTTATGAAAAAAGGATATGCTGCCAGTGGAATTCTCATTGGAGGGCTATGGATGGGAATGCTGGCTGTTAATACTTCTGCAGAAGAACCGGGAGAAGAAGAAAGCAAAGAACATATTGAAGAAACGAATGAAATTGGCCCGGAAGAGCTGGAAGAGGAGGAAAACAAGAATATAAACGCAGCAAATGAAAACGCCCCATCAGCAATAGAAGAGGATACAGAAGAAGTAGACGAGGAGGAAGTAGAAGAACCGGAAGAAGTAGAAGAACCGGAAGAAGCAAACGCAGAAGAGACAGAGAAAGAAGCTTCAGAAGAGGAAGCAAATACAGAAGAGGAAGCAAATACAGAAGAGGAAGCAAATACAGAAGAGGAAGCAAATACAGAAGAGACAGAGGAATTAGAAGAAGAAGAAAACACTGAAGAGCTAGAAGAGGAAGCTGATACAGAACAAAGGGAAGAGAACGTGGTCGAAGAAGAAAGAACAGCTGAAGAGGAAATAGATGTCGAAACGTCATTGAAAGAGGGTGAGCTGCTGCTGGAAGGCTTATCAAATGTGGGATTAGGGGAGAGCGTAACGCTTGATGGCACGACCCAGACGATAGAAACAGATATGAAGCCGTTCACGATAGAGGATGGACGTGGCACGGGGCAGGGCTGGACCTTGAATGTATCGGCTACCCCTTTAACATTACAGACAGAGGGCACATCTGGCGAAAGATCTTCTCTGCCAGAAGGGACTT
This sequence comes from Sinobaca sp. H24, assembly GCF_023845525.1. Lineage (NCBI taxonomy): Bacteria > Bacillati > Bacillota > Bacilli > Caryophanales > Sporolactobacillaceae > Sinobaca > Sinobaca sp. H24. The sequence continues at coordinate 57,894 of NZ_JALBWT010000006.1, read as the reverse complement.
TCTCAATGTCGAGTGTCGCTGTAGCAGCGAAAAAAGGAGCATCGTCCGCGTCAGAAGGGATGAGTATCTCTCAAAAAGGAGCATTGGATAAGCCAGGCGGATTAAATGTAATTACCGCAGAGGATGGAGCAGGGATGGGGCAATATGAAGTGTCTGATATGTCGTTATCTCTTGTTTTCGAGCCGCAGCACACGGCTGCCGGGACTTATTCATCCACCGTGACTTTCTCCCTTGTTTCCGGTCCGTAATCTTTTTAAACTAATAAAAAAAGATTTTTTTCATACGAATACCCTTCACTAGTAGGGTATTGAAGGTTTTGATGGAAATAATTTGAATTTTATTAGGTATAAATAGATAATCAAGCATTGCTATCTATAAAAAGAGTGCTAGTATGAGTGATAGAAGCCAAGCAATTCAAACCATTAAAAGAAAAGAATACTAAACTTTCTTCTTTTTCACAGAAAGTTCCCCTCGCTGACTACTGGAAAAATTTTTTAGTAGTTATTTTTTTTACTCAAGTCGTTCTCTATAGAGAAAAAATATAGTGAAAATATTAGTTTCCCGTCGCTGATACTCGTTATTTGAGCTAAAAAAAATTTAAAAAGGGGGAAGAGAAATGAAAAAGTTTCTAAAAAGAAGTCTTATTAGTACCTTAACCGTATCAATCGCAGCGGTGTCCTTTTCCACTGTTGCTTTAGCAGAAGATAGTGCGGACGTCGGGGTAAGCGCAGAGGTTATAGGAGGAACGTTAACTCTTTCTGAGATCAATGATATAGCTTTTGATTCGTTTGACCTGTCTGCAATGGAAGATCTGTCTGGAAGTGAAGCTATTGGAGGCGCGGAAGGAAGCTTTGCTGTAACAGATACAACTGGTGCATCGGAAGGGTGGAACCTGAATGTGTCCGCTACAGACCTTGCTCTTGTAGATGGCGATAATGTACTGGAGAATGCCCTTAGTATTACGGCTCCAACCGTTACCGCCGGAGAAAATTCTACAAGCGCACTTGCTATTACTACCAATGCGGGTAGTCTGGGCGATGCGACAGGAATAAATCTTATGAATGCTGCTGCTGGTGAAGGCTTAGGAGAATTTGACGCTGCAGGATCACTGCTTGACTTAGATGTAGACTATCTTGATGCTTCTCCCGGAACGTATAGTTCTACGGTGACATTTAATTTGACTACAGGACCAGAAACTGGGCCAGAAGTTTAAATAGAAAGAGAAACGTATAGTTCCTAAAGGTAAAAAGCATGATGCTTAGTTAGGACGTATTATAAAAAAGCTGAGCTGGTCCATTCTATGGCCAGCTTTTTTCATGGAAAAACCAGAAAGGCGCAGAAGCTGAGTAAGAAATGTTTTAATGAGAAAAATGAATTATTTATTACAGTTTATAATCTGGAAAGGAGGAAAACACATGTTTTTCCGCTTACTTGCAATGGTGATTATTTTCTTTTGTATGATGCCTTTAGCAGTTGGGGCAGAGGAAGATCCTCCTCTTGAAATTCGTCCACAGCTTCCGGAAAATCAAAATCCGGATACATCAGGATATTTTGATCTGACGATGGAACCAGGAGAGACACAGGAAATATCCTTTGTTGTAACAAATAACTTGGAAGAAGATATTCTGCTGGTGATGGAGTCTGGAAATGCCTATTCTCATCCTACAGGAGGAATTCTGTATGTCCCGGATCTGATTTCTGAAAATTCTATCCTTTTAGAGGATGCTGTCCAACTAGCAGAAGATATTACGATAGAGGAAGATATTTCGATCCCCGCTGAATCCTCTGAAGAAATCACCGTGCAGCTGGAAGCACCGGAAGTAGAAGGGATGACCTTTTTAGGTGCGGTTCATTTCACCGCCCAAGTAGAAGAGGAAGAGGAGGAAGGAGAAGAAGATCAGGGAGAAGCCGGCGTAGAGCTGGAAACGATTACGACATACAGCGTGGCGGTCCAACTCAATCTTCCGTATGAACAACCATACAACTTTTCACTGGGAGAAGCAGGATTTCTACCACAAACACAAATGGTATTTATCGAAATGACGAATGATGTTCACCGCATTCAAGGGGCAGTTACCGGCACCTATGAGGTAAGTGATGACCAGGGAAACGAACTATTTCAAGGAGAATTCCCGGAGTTTGGCATGGCGCCGAAGTCCGAAATCCGCTATCAAATACCATGGGAATCCGAACAAGTGGAACCAGGGGAATACACGTTGACGATGGAAGGAACAGCAGCGGAGGAAGCCTTTTCTGCCGAAGAAACTTTTACAATTGAGGATGATGCAGCGGAGGAAGCCGAAGAAAACATGCCGGAGCCTGAAGCCGAAGATGACGATGGTCTTCCCATCTGGATTTGGATTTCGCTGGGCATTCTGCTGATCCTTCTTACTTTTTGGTTAGGAAGAAAATTTGGAAATAAGTCAAAATAAAAAATAATAACCATTGCAGCAGAATAAAAAATCGGAAGCGATGCCTTTCCCTGATATTTTATGAGGGGAAGGCTTTTTCCCGTATATTGTAAACGTAATGATCAAAAGGGCGGGAGTATAAAAACCTAATCCACAATTTCCAGTCCTAAAAGAGCCGCAAACTGCAGCGCCTGGTGGCTGGACACCTTGCAGCCGAATAGGTTATCTGGCGAGATCGTAAGGGAATCAAACGTAGAGGTGCTGATGTCGATTCCTTTTAATGACGTCTGTTCAAAGTTGGCGTCCGTTATGTTGCAGGACTGGAAGGCAACATTTTTAAAAAGACAGTCATAAAAATCGGTGTTCACTAATGAACTATCCTGAAAAGCTGTTTTCTCGCATTTGGATTCGCCAAACGCGGCCAGGTTTAACTGGGATTGCTCAAATGATACATGCCCGAACCGGGATTCGGTAAAATTCACTCCCATTAACTTACAGCTGCGGAACAACACGCGGTGAATGGAAGAATGGCTTAAATCAACATTGGAGAAATCACAGTTTTCAAACTGAACATCCATGATATCCATGTCTTTAAACACCGTATGGGAAAATCGGCAGTTTCTTATAATCATTTTCGACAAGCGGGCACGAGGGAGCGATTCCGATTCAAATGAAGAATCTGTGATGGAACAAAGCTCGAGCTCCGGGTCTTCTTCTGTTAAAATATCGCTGAAATATCTAGCAGCAAGCTGGTCTGGTATGTTGGGGGATTTATTTTCATTATAAAAAACCTCTTTCTTTATTATCGTTTAACTATATGAAAAGAACACGAATAAAAACAGACTGTATTTTTTCTTTATGTTGTGTACAAAGATGCAGCTGTATACATAATTTCACGTACTATATTAAATTAATAATAAAAAACCAACCCATTACTTATCTGTGATAAAGTTAAAGAAAATCCTGAAGCGGGGGGAATCGTGATGCACATAATAGAGCGCCATCAGTTCTGGATATGGCTGATGCTTTTGATCGGGTCATGGGGGTCCATTTTATATACAGACGTTTCGTTATTGGAACTACCGCTGAAGGCGCTCCTCGCTGCTTTCTTTTTTGGCGTATTTTTTCTGATGCCGCTCGCAAATGAGTATCCGAAAGTGCAGGCAGGTCTTATTTTTATACTCGGTTTAGCGGCGGGCGCAGCGGCCTGGCCGGCAGGGACGGAACTGCCCGTATACGAGCTGCTGCTTGTATACTCACTGCTCAGCGGGCTGGCTGTTTTTTATCTGCCTGGTGTATACGCCGGCATAGCAGGTGTTGGGTTTATCGTTATTGCTGCTTTTTCCGGGTTATCGAATAATGTAAGCTTTTTTCTTCTCTATATACTTACGGCTGCTGCGGGATTAATTCTGTATACGTTTATGTACAGGAAGGAGCAGAGAGTCTCCAGGCAAAACGAAATATTGTTCACCGATTTTCGTAAAATGAAACGTTCGCTGATTTCAGGAGAACAGGCAATACGGCGGGAGGAGCGGACACAGATTGCCAGGGATATTCATGATTCGGTCGGCCATAAGCTGACAGCATTGCTCATGCAGCTGGAAGTGTTTCGGATTCAGCATGCACCGGAAAAGCAGGAAGAGCTGCAGGCGCTGAAGCAGCTGGCCAATGAAAGCCTTGAAGAAACCAGATCCGCGGTTAAATCGTTGAAACGGGAGGAAAGCTCGGGGCTTCCGGCCATTCTGCTTTTGATCCGTAAGCTGGAAGCGGAAAGTATGATTACCATTCATTTCACGATAAAAGAAAGAGCGCTGACAGCCCCACTGAGTAATACCCAGTCTATCGCTGTCTACAGGGGCGTGCAGGAAGCTATTACAAACGCCATGAAACACGGTAGTTCCAATCAAATACATATAACATTTGAGGCACCGGCCGGCCACGTTTTTCGATTCATCGTAAGCAATCCTATTAAATCGGAACTGCTTATAAAAGAAGGCTTTGGTCTCTCCTCGATGAGAGAGCGAATGAAAGAAGCAGGTGGTCGTTTACACATTGAATCATATAATAAAGAGTTCATTGTAAAAGGAACACTGCCACTAGGGCAGGAAGGGGGTTCAGAAGGTGATCCATATACTGCTGGCGGAAGATCAGAACATGGTACGACAGGGATTGAAAGTGATGATCGAAACGGATGAAGAGATGAGCGTAGAGGGGGAGGCAGCAACCGGCCTGGAAGCAGTGGAACTATGCCAAAGCGGTAAACGGTTCGATATCGCCATTCTCGATATACGGATGCCGGTCATGGATGGACTGCAGGCCGCCAAAAAACTGCATGAGGCATACCCTCAAATGCATATCCTAATGCTGACGACGTTTAATGATGATGAGTATGCGATTGAAGCGTTGAAAAACGGGGCAAGAGGCTACCTGCTGAAAACGGCTGATACAGAAGAGCTCCTACGCGCGATCCGTACCTGCCTCGAAGGAGGACTCGTACTGGAAAGCCATGTGGCCGCTAAGGTCCTGCCCAATTTAATGGGACGCAGTCTTCAGGAGGAACAGATACTTGATGCGTCGCTGACCGAACGGGAAATCTCTCTTATCTGCTGCGTGGGAAAAGGAATGAATAATAAAGAAATCGCAGACACTCTCTATCTTTCTATAGGGACGGTCAAAAATCAGATCAGCGTGATACTTGATAAACTTGAGCTGCGGGACCGCACCCAGCTTGCGATTTATGCAATCCGCAGCCATTTGGTATAAAGAGATGACTAAAGTCATCTCAAAGTATCCGTATAGATGACAAAAGACAGTGGGAGCACTGTCTTTTTGTGTATACACTACATATAACAGCCAGCAGAAGGGGGCAGGGATTATGCTTGAGGTAGAAAATATTTCTAAGTCATTCAAAGGCAAAACCGTAGTGGAGGGAATGAATCTTTACTTGGAAAAAGGAGAGTCAATCGGACTGCTTGGGCCAAACGGAGCAGGAAAATCAACAACTATTTCTATTATCTCATCGCTCCTTAAGCCGAGCAGCGGCGATGTGAAGCTGAACGGTGTCAGTGTGATCAAAAAGCCTTCAATGATTCGGAAGGTCATTGGGATTGTGCCGCAGGAAATTGCATTATACGAAGAGCTGTCCGCCTACGAAAACCTGCTTTTTTTCGGCCAGATGTACAATATACGTAAAAAAGAGCTGGCAGGAAAAATTCAGGAAGTGTGCAGATTGGTTGGGCTCGAGGACCGCCAAAAGGACATTGTCAAAACATATTCCGGCGGCATGAAAAGACGGGTAAATATTGCCGCGGCTCTTCTGCATGATCCGGATATTTTAATCATGGATGAGCCGACTGTCGGAATTGACCCTCAGTCACGAAGCTACATTCTGGAGATGGTCCGCGGGTTGAATATTGAAAAAGGAATGACGGTTTTGTATACGAGCCATTACATGGAAGAAGTCGAGCGGCTCTGTGACCGGGTGTACATTATGGATCACGGACGGATTATTTCCTCCGGTACGAAAGAAGAACTGAAAAATATTTTATCTGCCGAAGAGACCATTTATATAGATTTTGACCGGGTGTATCCTGACATGTACGACGAACTAAAGCATCATAAAGACGTACTGCGTGCCTCAGAAACTGAACATGGGCTGAAGCTGATTGTTCCAAAAGGCAGCCGCCTGCTGAGCCGTATTTTTCAGATTACCGAGCGGCATAAAGCCCAGGTAACCAATGTGAATGTCAGCGTACCATCACTCGAAGATGTGTTCCTTCATCTGACGGGACGAAAACTTCGTGATTAGGAGGGGAGAAAGGTGAAACCTTTTCTCATCAAAGATTTTAAAATATTGCTTCGGGACCGCTCCGAGCTCGTTGCCCTGCTGCTTATGCCTTTTATTATTATGGGGATTCTGGGTACGGCGCTAAGTGGTGTTATGGAGGGTGATACGTCTTCTATTGAAATTGAACTTGCCGTGGTGGAAAACGATGTGCCGGAGGAGGGTATAACCGCTTTTCAAACCCAATTGGAGAACAGAGGACTGCCCCCGGAGTCTGAAGCGGAATTAGCCGAGGCATCAACTGCTGTTCATCCTGTTGGACTGCTGCACGAGATGCTGGAAAGTCCGGAACTGGCAGATATGGTTCACGTCGAAACGATGAATCAGGAAGAGGCGGAAGCCGCCCTGCAGGAAGGTGACTTGGATGCCGTGCTTACGTTCCCGGAACAATTTACCGAAGATACGTTAAACGCCATGCTGCTCAATGAAGGAAGCGGCGGCGATATGGAGCTGTTGGTCAGTGATCAGAGTTCTATTAATACAACGATACTAGAAGACCTGATAACAGGATTCACCAATAACCTGAATACAGAAAGTGCTATTGCAGCAGCCGGCGGGGAACAGGCAGCCGCATCATCTGCTCCAATAGAAGTGGGCGGTACCGAGACAGTATCCCAAAATGAGCCTGTCGGTGCGATGCAGTACTACACCGTGGGAATGGCGGTAATGTTTGTCCTCTATGTGGCGGGAACGATAGCAGCAAAAGCATTCGTAGAAAAACAGCAGCAGGTCTATAATAGAATTATTTTATCGGGTGCAAACCCCTGGAAATACCTGGCCGGAAAAATGATATCCACCGGGCTGATTGCTTTTGCACAGCTGACGATTCTTTTTATGCTGTCGGCGCTGGTATTTCAAACTTTTGAAATGACTTCTTTTTCTTTCTGGACGGGGATGCTCGCTATTTCCGCTGTTCTTGCAGCCTGCGTGGGGTGCCTGGGCGGCTTATTGACTTCCTTATCGATACGAACCGAATCTGATACGATATCAAGTATTTTTACGGGTGTCCTGGTCACACTGTTTGCTTTTGCCGGGGGCAGTTTCTTTCCACTCGACGGCATGCCGGACTTTATTACTGCTTTTGGCAGCTGGACGCCAAACGGTGCAGCGATGAACGCCTATTTACGATGGATGCAGGGGTTTGGGTGGACTGAGCTGGCCTGGCCGTTTACGCAAATTGGCATCGTGTCGCTCGCAGCTGCTATTCTCAGCTTTCTGCTGTTTCCTAAAAGGAGGTCGGTGTCCTCATGAAAGCTATTTTCTTTTTACAGTGGAAAAGACTTCGGCGGATGCCCTATCTCGTTCTTACGTTTTTTGTTCTTACCTTGTTATTTGTCTTTTTCTTAGGCAGTAATGGGCAGGGAGGAGAAATGGAAGTAAATGCGTACCCTGGAGAGAATGTGCAGGAAACAGAGGCTGAGGCCTGGATAGACAGGCTCAATGAGTCGGATTCTTTCGATTTTGAGCTGGTAGAGGAAGACCAGGCGCGAGCCGCCATCATGGATGGAAGCCGCAGCCTCGCGGTAGAAATAAGAGAAAATGATTACCGGATGCTCGTGGCGGTGGAAGATCAGAATCATCAGTTTGTCGACAGCTATGCAAATCAGGTGTTCAGAGAAGAGCAAAGGCTGCAGCAGGCAGAGGAACAGACCGATGCAGTTAATTTAAGAGACGGAGTGGCAGAAGAAATGACCAATCCCCCGCTTCACTTAACAATTACTTCTGTGAGCGGGGAAGAAAGCGGGTTTGTATACGATGCGAGCCTGCAGGCACTGTTTGGCATGACCCTGTTTTTCTCCATGTATACGATTATGTTCAGCCTCTCTAACGTGGCAGATGAAAAACGGCAGGGGACTTGGATCGGATGATTGTGTCACGCGCTCAGAAAATGGGAAGTGTAATGGAGGGCATCTGGCATATTGTTTGTGCTCGGTATGCTGCAGATTATGATGATCTTTGTCTTTTTTGAATGGGTGCTGGGTTATGACGTTAATATTCCAATCGGAGTCATAGCCGTCATCACGGCCTGCTTTACGTTTGCTGTTGTTTCTATCGGTATGCTCTTGATTGGTCTTGTCCGTACAACTCAGCAGCTGCAGGCGGTCATTCCGATTGTTGTTACGTCGATGGCAATGCTCGGAGGGGCGTTCTGGCCGCTGGAGATTGTATCCAATTCGTTTGTACTTGCATTATCGAAAGGGACGCCCATATATTACGGCGTGCAGGCCCTGTATGATGCATCGGCACTTGGTTACGGCATTACCGGCATAGCCGGCCATTTGTCCCTGCTTCTCCTGTTTGGCGTTCTCTGCATGGGTATCGGTATCAATCTAATGGAACGCAGAAATTAAAAGAGCCGCAATCCTCTATTAAAAAAGGATTGCGGCTTTTTACGTACTAATGAGCATACTATTATTTGTGTTTAGAGGTTTCTGTTGTGGCCGCATGCTGCTCCGTGAATACGGCTGGAGCAGATCTTTTCTGTAAAAATAGTTTACCTAGAACAGAATAGACACTAAATGCTGCTATTATACCTATTACGGCGTTTGGTACTGCTGGAAAAGAGACGAGCGTAATATAGGAAACGATAGAACCAGTTAAGGCGGAAGCAAGCGCATATATATTTACACCTGCTCTTTTTGAATTATATTCTTGTTCATTTCTTTGCACGATAAAATACTCAGCAATAATAACAGCACCAATAGGCGGCACGATAATACCGAGCAGATTCATCCAGCTTTCAAGGTTTGAAATAACGCCGGTAGCAGCTATTACAGACCCCAATACGCCGCCGAATATAGCTGCATATTTCCACTTTATTCTAGAGCTCAGGTTGGCATACCCATCGTGGCATTATACAGGCAGCTATCTGACGTAGACCAGTTACTCAAACATACTGCTATTACAAGAGGTATTCCGGCTGCTATGGCTGTCATACCAAAATAGGAATCGATCGAGGGAGCTGCTGCACTTGCCAGCGCTCCTAGAGAGAGCGCTCCGCTGTTTCCTACAAAAAAAGCAATTAACGTGACGATGATGGCATGATAACTATTTTTGGCATAGCGCACAATATCTCCTGTCATTGTACCACTTACAACAAACAGTCCGAGTGCAATGCTCAGTCCGAGACTAAAGGGCTGTGCTTCCTGCGGTGTGCTGATCCAGGCACTTTCGCCCGCAGGAACAATAATCGCAAATATAAGATAAAGAGCCATCAATAAAATAGCTGGTATAGCGATATAGCGCAGATACACCATAAATCGGTAGGACAAAGCGGAAAGAAGAAACAATAAACCGAATAAAAATCCCCATATTATTGTATTTCCACCCATAGAACAGAGATTAAATCTGCCATCAACCAGGGCTGATACGCAAACCATCCATTTACAATAAGTGCTGTTATGAGAATAGGAATCCAGGCTCCTTTAACACCAAATGTCGCTTTTACCATCATTGGGAAAGAAAAACCGGTCCGGGCTGCAATAACTGCAATAAAACCTGAGAAAATAACGAGACATCCACTTCCTGCAAGAATAGCAAACAGGGCATTAGGCATTCCCAAAGCGGATTCAATTTCGCCTCCTACCCAGAAACTCATAAAGCTAACAGCAAAACCAAGCCAGATAAGAGAAGGTTTATACAAGGGCTCCCTTTGATCTTTGCCAACGGGCACATCATGCTTTTCCTGAATAGATGACGACATAATTTCTCTCCTTTTAATGTTTTATTTTGTGATCACAACTGATTAGGTTTGATAGTAGCATGATATAAAGAAATCAAAAGTAAGTTTGTCAGCAAGTCTGACATACAATCTTAAAATTATTTATTTCTCAAATAATACCTTCTATATATAGCCTCTGAATAAGTATTTATCTATAAATGGAGAAGAGAAAAAGCAGATTTAAATTAACTGTAAGAATTTCTGACAGATTAGTAGCGGTTCATAATATAATCCGGTACGGTGACAGTAATAAATATGTGATCACACTAGAGAGAGTTTGAGAGGGAGATGTTTTGATGGAAGAATTACAGGTGGTACACCAAACAAAAGCAGATGAGGTGTATGCTAAATTACGGATGCAGATTGTTTCGGGTGAATTCATGCCGGGGGATAAAGTGACGATCCGGCAGATAGCCGGGTTATATCAGGTAAGCATGATGCCGGTAAGACAGGCACTGGCCAGACTCCATTCGGATGGATTTGTAACGATTACGAATCGTACCGTGAAAATTAAAGAGCTTTCAGCAAAGGATGTCAAAGATATATTCGCAATACGCATCCGTCTGGAAACACTGGCACTGGAGTGGGCTATTCCTCATATTAATGAGGAGAAAACGGCTCATCTCCAGCAGATAATTGATCAGATGGGGAAGGAATACAATCCCGATATTAATGGGAAAAATTAAACAAGCAGTTTCATTTAACTTTTTATTCGTATGCAGGTTCCCCATCGCTGTTATCGACGCTGCATGACATATGGGGATCTGTAGAAGCATATATGAATATTTACGCTTCCGCGTCCTCTAATGTAAATACCTTTTCCCTGTCTTATGAAGAGCACCAGCAGCTTATTTCTTTTGCCTACCGTAAGGAAACAAATAAAGCGCTTGATCTGTTGGTCAAGCACCTCACGAATACGAGAGATGTCATCTTGCAGGAATTAAATAAATAGAAGGAGGAATAGCGATGAGTATACAAGCAGAACCATACAGCTGGCCTTTTAACGAACAATTACGCCGGAAAATACTGCGTTGATCATCATTGATATGCAGAAGGATTTCTGTGGGGAAGGTGGGTATGTGGACAGCATGGGATATGATCTTGCCTTAACAAGACGGGCTATTGCTCCTATTCAAGCTCTGCTGAAAGAAGTTCGTTCCATCGATGGCTTTACTATCATACATACCCGGGAGGGCCATCGCAGCGACTTATCGGATTTGCCTGCAAACAAACGCTGGAGAAGTAAACAAATTGGGGCGGAAATTGGAAGTGCCGGCCCTTCTGGACGGATATTAGTCCGAGGGGAGAAAGGCTGGAGATTATTCCGGAACTTGCGCCTGAGCCGGGCGAAATCATAATCGATAAACCGGGCAAAGGAAGTTTTTATGCCACAGACATGGATTTAATTTTAAGAAAAAATCGCATTGAGAACATTATACTGACAGGCATTACGACAGACGTGTGCGTGCATACAACAATGAGGGAAGCCAACGACCGGGGATATGAATGCCTGATTCTGGAAGACTGCACGGGAGCTACAAAACAATCCAACCACGAGGCCGCACTGGATATGGTGAAAATGCAGGGAGGGGTGTTTGGAAGTGTGACTCATTCAACACATGTCCATACTTTTCTGCAAACGTTAAAACAACCTATAGGAGGCAATACAAAATGAAATCAAAAGTAAATGAAAATCAACAGCTGGAATGGAATAAATTTGAAGAACATAGAAAAGTCTGGAATAAAGAAGTGGTCAATGCGAAGGAAGCCGATGAACTGCAGGTCAGTGTGAGCTCTGTGCTCCGCGAGCATATTGAACCAGGCGGCCAGGTTATTCCCCACTATCACAGCGTGGCAGAGCTTATTCATATCACAATAGGGAAAGTAGAGTTGTTAAGAGAGGACGGCTGGCATAAATACGAACAGGGAGATACTTTTTTAATTCCAAAAGGAGTCGTGCACTCCGTAAGAAACGTTTCCCCGGAAATTTCAGAGCAGCTCAGTATCTTTCTGCCGGTCGATGAGACGAACGTGGGCAACGTATTTTTCGATACGGTGCTTGTCGAAGAAAAAGAGAGCATTGTGCATGAGTAGCTATCACATAGGCGAAAGCAGTCCTTATCCTTATGCATTTGATTTTGAGCACACTGCTCTGGTTGTTATTGATATGCAGAAGGACTTTTTGGAAGCCGGCGGGTTTGCCGAAGAGCTTGGAAATTCCCTGCAGCATATCCGTCAGCCTATTCAGCCTATAGCAGATCTGCTGGAGCTGTTTAGATATCATAAAGGTAGCATTTTTCATACAAGAGAATGTCACTTGCCTGATTTGTCGGACTGTCCAGCATCCAAACTTAAACGAAGTAAAAAACAGGGAGCGGAAATTGGGCGTTCTGGAAAAATGGGAAGGCTTCTCATAAAAGGAGAAGAAGGAAATCAAATTATCGATGAGCTAAAGCCAAGGCAGGGAGAGCCGGTGATAGATAAGCCGGGAAAAGGAGCCTTTTACAAAACCGATTTTGAAGAACAGCTTTTAAAGAAAAATATTAATCAACTCATTATCACTGGAGTAACCACTCATGTTTGTGTCCATTCTACGCTCCGCGAGGCAAATGACCGGGGATTTGATTGTTTGGTTGTCAAGGATGGAACAGCAGCTTTTGATCAAGAGGATCACCAGGCTGCGCTTCACATGGTTTCACAGCAGGGAGGTATTTTTGGCTGGACAGCCGACTCCCATCATATTATTCAAAGTGTCACTGCAAAGGAAAGTAACCTTAATACTCAGAATGTATAACGAAGGAGGAGCCTGAATGAAGATAGGAAAAGATACCATTCACGAGGCCGCTATAGAAGACATTCAGGAAGCTTTCCGCTTAAAAGAGATAACAGCCGAGCGGGTAACCGAGCTGTTTTTGGAAAGAATCAAAGCATTCAACAAAAAGGGTCCCGCTGTTCAAGCCGTTATCACAACAAACACGAAGGCACTGAAGCAGGCACGAGAGCTTGATATGTATTACAAAGAGAACGGCACGTTCAAAGGACCATTGCACGGTATACCTTTTCTTGTGAAAGATCAGGCTGAAACAAAAGACATCGTAACAACGTTTGGCAGCAGTGCTTTTCGGGACTACGTACCGCAAAAAGACGCGGTCGTCATTCAAAAGCTGAAAACAGCGGGAGCCATTATTTTAGCTAAAGCAAATTTATGTGATTTTGCTGCAGGATGGTTTTCGTTTTCCTCAATGCAGGGACATACGAAAAATCCCTATGATGGAACAAAAGATGCTGGTGGATCAAGTGCAGGCACCGCTGCAGGCATTGCTTCCGGCATGGCTCCGGCAGGGATAGGAGAAGATACCGGCGGCTCCCTTCGTCTGCCTGCTTCCTTTAATCATTTGTATACGATCCGGGTCACAACCGGGCTGATCAGCCGAACGGGGTTTTCTCCTTTAGTTCATTTCCAGGATACTCCTGGTCCTATGGCTGCTACCGTAAAAGATGTTGCAAAGACATTGGATGTCATTGCAGGGTTTGATCCGGAAGATAAATATACTGTTACTGCAAGTTTAAGCAGCGATATAGGGAATTATGAAGAGTCCTTAGCTGATGCCTCACTGAAAGGCAAGCGGTTTGGTGTTTTCCGCGATGTGTTCGGAAAATCAGCACAGGCAGCTCCGGTAAATCAGCTGATAGACAAAAAAATTGAGCTGTTGAAAAACAATGGTGCTGCTATTATTGAAGATGTTCATATTCCTGATTTAAAGTCTTTTTTAGACTCTACCTCTTTGTATGCAGCCCAGTCCAAAAAAGATATTACGGCTTTTCTTCAAAGTAGACCGGATGCCCCGCTGCAGAGCTTTAAAGAGGTATACGACAATCAGGCTTTTCACCCGTTAAACGATTTATTTCATATCATCGCAGATGGGCCCGATGACCCTTCCGCGTCAGCAGATTATTACGAGCAAAGACAGGCCCAGGAAGCCTTCCGACAGGAAATTCTTCATGTGATGGCCGTACATGAGCTGGATGCGCTGCTATTTCCGGATGTACAGATTCCACCGCCTTCTTACGAAGAGCTGGAAAATGAGACGTGGTCTTGTTTAACATTTCCTACCAATACAGTTATAGCGTCTCAATCGAGCCTGCCTGCGGTATCGGTGCCAGCCGGCTTCACAGACGAAGGACTTCCTGTAGGAATGGAACTGCTCGGAAGGCCATTACAGGAAAAACAGTTGCTGCAGCTGGCCTATGCCTATGAGCAAGCTTCGCCGAAACGTCAACATCCTCTACTTGAGTCCTATGAAAAACAAACGGAATAGGGGCGTTTTTATGACAGAACGTAAGAAAAAAATAGATATCAATGTGGATGCAGGCGAAAGTTTTGGAGTATATCACTATGGTAAAGATGAAGCACTGTTCCCGTTAGTAGATTCAGCAAACATTGCCTGCGGATTTCATGGCGGGGACCCTCATCAAATGAGAAAAACGATACAGCTTGCCGCTGCAAATAATGTGAAAGTCGGAGCCCATGTTGGATTTCCAGACCGATTGGGATTTGGCAGAAGAGAAATGAATGTATCCCCGGAAGAAGCGTATGATTATATCGTATATCAGGTCGGAGCGCTTCAGGCATTTGCTTCGCTTTATAATATGCCGCTCCACCATTTGAAACTGCATGGGGCGTTTTATATGATGGCTGCCGAAAAGGAAGAGTTAGCTGAAGCAGTGGTTGGGGCCCTCTTAACCTATCAAAATCGATTAACCCTTTATACCCTGCCGGACTCCGTATTATCGTCCAAGGCGCTGAAAGCAGAAATTCCCGTTGCCCTGGAATATTTTGCGGATCGTCCTTACCAAAATGGCAAAGTAAAAATGTTTGGATGGACATCGGAAGAGCTGGGAACGCATGGAGCGATTAAACAACGAACGGCAAAAGCCATAGCGAGTGGGAAGTACGATTCTATTTGTATACACAGTGATACGCCAGGCGTGGAGAAGATAGGGAAAATAGCAGCAGAACTGGCTGCCGCGCAGCCAGCAGCAATAGGAGGAGTTCAATGAGCGGACTGAGCGGATTAAATAAATCACCAAACGGCGTAGTGGTGGGGTTGGTGCAATTGCAGCTGCCTGTTACGAAAACAAAAAGAGGACCTGGAAACCCAGACAAAGAAAGTCTGCGACATGGTAAGGTCGGCTGAACATATGGCCGCACCTGTGGATTTACTCGTTTTTCCAGAGTATATGCTGCATGGTCTCTCCATGGATATGAATGAAGAAATTATGTGTACGGTAGATGGAAAGAAGTAGAAGCGCTTAAAGAGGCGTGCAGAGATACCGGGATCTGGGGATGTTTTTCCATCATGGAATACAATCCGAATGGGAAATCCATTTAATACAGGACTCATTATCGATAATAAAGGAACCATCCAATTGAATTATAGAAAGCTTCATCCCTGGACGCCGGTTGAACCGTGGGAACCAGGAGATATGGGACTTCCTGTATGTCCGGGTCCGAACAATAGTACGCTCGGACTTGCTATCTGTCATGATGGCATGTTTCCGGAAGTAACCCGTGAGCTTGCGTACAAAGGTGCTGATGTTCTTATACGTACAGCCGGATACACAGCACCTATCTACCATTCATGGAATATTACCAATCAGGCTAATGCTTTCACAAACCTTGCCTACACGGTCTCTGTCGCCATGTGTGGGAGCGATGGAATAAATGATTCCATGGGGGAAGGCATGATCGTAGGATTTGACGGCGTGCCGCTGGTAACCGGCAGCCGCAGACCGGATGAAATTATTACCGGAGAGGTAAGGCCTGACCTGGCGCTGGAAGCGAGAGTGAACTGGGCTGTAGAAAATAATATCTATCAGCTCGGCCACAGAGGATATGTTGCCGTTGAAGGAGGCATTATGGATGCTCCTTATAGCTATATGGACGATCTAAAGAACGGGACGTACGAACTCCCGTGGAAGATAAAATTGTTCACAAAGATGGCAGGCATTATGGATTCCCAAACACGGAGAAAAATAAAGAATGAATAAGCTGAAAAAACCGCAACCCGCCATTTACGGAGGATTGCGGTTTTAGTTTTACAGCATCTGGCTGACTGTTTTCGGATGCATGTGCTGGATCAGGTAGTCGGGACCGCCTGCTTTAGCATCAGTGCCGGACATCTTAAATCCGCCGAAGGGGTGGTATCCGACGATCGCACCGGTGCAGTTGCGGTTGAAGTACAGGTTGCCGACATGAAAGCGCTGCTTGGCATATTCGAGATGATCTATCGTACGGGAAATGACAGCACCGGTTAAACCGTATTCGGTGTTATTAGCCATGTCAATTGCCTGCTCGAAGCTTTCGGCTGACGCAAAGGCAACTACGGGCCCGAATATTTCTTCCTGCATAATACGGGAATCGGGGGCGGCATCGGCAAACACGGTCGGCTGGATAAAGTAGCCGGTGGAGTCATCACTTTCGCCGCCGGTCACAAGTCGCGCTTCCTGTCTGCCTATATCAATGTAGCCGGTAATTTTATCAAAAGCTTTCTGGTTGACGACCGGTCCCATATAATGATCGTAGTCAACAGGGTTTCCTACGGTCAGGCGCTGTGTGCGTTCTTCAATAATGCTGAGAAGCTCTTCGTACACGTCCTGATGGGCGATCACGCGGGAGCCGGCGGAACACTTCTGTCCGGAAAAACCGAAGGCGGACTGGATCACAGCCTTGGCTGCTGTTTCCAGGTTGGCGTCGCTGTCGACGACAATCGTGTCTTTGCCGCCCATTTCAATAATAACCCGCTTTAAATGGAACTGGTTTTCCTGAATAACAGATGAACGGTTATAAATGCGTGTTCCGGTTGCGCGGGAGCCGGTAAAGCTGATAATGGATGTCTTTGGATGATCTACCATATAATCGCCGATCACTTCCGGATCACCGGGTACAAAGTTGACAACGCCCTTTGGTACGCCGGCTTCGTGAAGAATATTAACAAATTCAGCGGCAATGACCGGCGTGGGCTCTGCCGGCTTCAGCAGTACCGTATTGCCGCTCACGAGCGGTGCAACGGTAATACCGACCATAATCGCGCAGGCAAAGTTCCATGGCGGAATTGACACCGTTACGCCGATCGGCTGGTACACATACTGATTATATTCACCTTCACGGCTGTTGATTGGCTTGCCGTCTTTCAGTTCTATCATCTGGCGGGCATAGTATTCCATGAAGTCGATGGCTTCTGCCGTATCGGCATCTGCTTCTTTCCATGGCTTGCCTGCTTCTTTTACAAGGATAGCTGAGAATTCATGCCTGCGGCGGCGCATAATAGCGGCTGCCCGGAACAGCATTTCCGCCCGGGCCTCTGGTTTCGTATAACGCCAGCTCTCAAATGCCGTGGAGGCGGCGTCAAAGGCCTGGTCAATGTGAGCAGTGGTGGCTTTGGACACCCGCCCGATAATTTCCTCTTTCTCGGCCGGATTAATAGAAACAAGCTTATCTTCTGTAGTAACAGCTTCCCCGTTGATTACGAGCGGATAGTCACGCCCCAGAGATTGTTCTACCATTTGCAGCGCCTCTTTAAATTCCTTTTGGTTCTGCTCGTTCGTAAAATCAGTAAAAGGTTCGTGCTTGTATGGGGTGTACATAAAACAGCCTCCTTAGTTTGTTGTAAATACGTCTTTAATCTGGGAAATCGCCCAGTCCAGGTCTTCCTTTTCAATAACAAGCGGCGGGGCAAAGCGGATGACCGTTTCATGTGTTTCCTTACATAAGAGGCCTTTTTCTTTTAGTTTTTCACAGTATGCACGTGCAGGCACGGTAAGCTCCAGTCCGATAAAAAGGCCGCGGCCGCGTACTTCTTTAATAATAGGATTCTGGATATCTTTCAGCTTGTTTTTAAAATAAGTGCCAAGCTCAAGAGAACGCGCTGCCAGATTTTCTTCTTCAAGCACTTCGAGCGCTGCTATGGATACAGCGCAGGCTAGCGGATTGCCGCCGAATGTAGAGCCGTGTGAGCCCGGCGTAAATACGCCGAGAATCTCGTGATCGGCTGCCACGCAGGAGATAGGGAAGACCCCGCCGCCAAGCGCTTTACCGAGAATATACATATCCGGCACGACGTTTTCCCAGTCGCAGGCAAACGTTTTGCCCGTTCGTCCAAGTCCTGATTGAATTTCATCTGCGACAAACAGAACATTCTGCTCCCGGCAGATGGCATACGCTTCTCTCAGAAATCCTTCGGGAGGAATAACAATACCGGCTTCTCCTTGAATAGGCTCCACGAGAAAGGCGGCAGTCTGAGGCGTGATAGCTTGTCGAAGGGCCTCGGCGTCTCCATAAGGGATTAACTTAATGCCAGGTAGAATTGGTCCAAACGCCTGCTTGTTTTCTACCTCGGAGGAAAGCGAGACCGCAGTCATGGTTCTGCCATGGAAATTATCGGTACATGCAATGATTTCGGCACGATCCTGTTGAATCCCTTTTTTTTCATAGCCCCAGCGGCGGACGGCCTTGATCGCTGTTTCCACCGCTTCCGCTCCCGTATTCATCGGCAGGACCATATCTTTATTCGTTAATGCAGAAACCTTTTCATAAAACGGGGCCAGCGGCTCGCTGTGAAAGGCTCGTGACGTAAGGGTTACTTTTTCTGCCTGTTCCTGAAGCGCACGGATAATTTTAGGGTGGCAGTGACCCTGGTTCACGGCAGAATAAGCGCTCAGCATATCAATGTAGCGGTTGCCTTCCGGGTCCTCGACCCATACTCCTTTCGCTTTGGAAATAACGATCGGAAGCGGCTTGTAGTTGTGGGCGCCATATTGTTCTGTCTGTTCAATAATTGAAGCGGTTGAAATCGATGCGGTCATTTTTCTCTCTCCTTTATATAGATAAAATGTATCGTTTTTTTGGCTTTTAACAGAGTTTTTCTCCAAAGAGGGAGCCGATTAAATCAACGGCAGCTTTGGCGGTGCGGTTTTTTTCGTCCAATATTGGATTCACTTCCACAAAGTCAGCGGACGTAATAATGTCTGCTTCGGCCAGCATTTCCATTGCCAGGTGACTCTCCCGGTAGCTGAGGCCGCCTACAACCGGTGTGCCGACACCCGGGGCATGCTGGGGGTCAAGTGCATCCAGATCGAGACTTAGATGGACGCTGTCCGTTTTGTCTTTGAGGTAAGCAATCGCTTCTTCCATCATCACGCTCATGCCGTGGCGGTCTATTTCATGCATGGTGTAAACCTGAATGCCGAGCTGTTTTATTAACTGCTTTTCTCCTTCATCAAGCGCCCGTGCCCCGAAAATGACGATGTTTTCGGGACAGAGTTTTACTTCGCTGCCGCCGATACTAGTGAGGCGGTCCTCTCCAAGTCCAAGTGCGGCGGCAAGCGGCATGCCATGAATATTACCAGAGGGAGAGGTGTCGCTCGTATTCAGATCTGCGTGGGCGTCATACCAGATGACACCTGGATTCTCATAGTGTCCGGCTACCCCGGCGACCGTTCCGATAGCGATACTGTGATCTCCTCCAAGTGTAAGAGGAAAGCTGCCGGATGCAATGGCGCTGGATATCTGTTCCGCCAGCCGTGTATTCACATCCACGACCTGCTCAATATTCCGCAGTGTTTCTGGTGAGGAGGAACCGGCAGAGGGAAGCGGAGGCGCAAGATCTCCCAGGTCTGTCACGGTATGGCCCAGATTCTGAAGACGTTCCACCACACCGGCGTAGCGGATAGCGCTCGGTCCCATATCGACCCCGCGTCTCTGCTGACCTAAATCCATCGAAGCTCCAATAATACTAATATGTTTCATCATAGTCCTCCTTCAACGTATGTAAGACTCGCTTATTAATATTGCAATTTTCATGCCAACATGAATGTAATGAAAAAACCGGTGCTGCATTAACAGCCCCGGTCTTCATTATACTAATATTTTCTGGATTCCTAGTTTTTTAAGGCGGTACTGCAGGCTCTGACGGCTGAGGCCCAACACCTCCGCAGCCTGTTTAATATGATAATTGTTATCTTCGAGAACCTGCTTTACATACTGCTTTTCTGCTTGAAATAAATAGTCATGAAGCCCGGTCGATTCATGAATGAGCGAAGAATCTGCCGGCACAGAATAAGGAACGGGAGAGGCTGCACGCTTTTCTTCTGCGATAGGACGGCTGCGGAAGGAGAAGGGGAGATGCTTTGTGTCTATTAATTCTTCGGTTTCTATTACGTTCATAGCCCCTTCAATAACATGCTCGAGCTCCCGCACATTTCCCGGCCAGCTGTGTTGTTGAAAAAGGCTCTCTACGGCCGGGTCCAGTCCTTTAACCTGCAGCTGAAATAAATGATTGTATTTAGATATAAAAAATTCCGCTAAAGGGGCAATATCGGCTTTGCGTTCCTGAAGGGGAGGGATAAACACGGTAACGACCCCGAGCCGGTAGTATAAATCTTTACGAAGGCGGTTTTCGGTAATGGCATCGATCGGATCCTCATTCATCGTAGCGATAATACGGATATCCACGTCTATATCTTTTGTGCCGCCAATTCGCCGGATTGCCCGCTCCTGCAGCACCCGCAGCAGCTTGGACTGAAGAGGCGGGCTTAACGAATTGAGCTCGTCAAGCAGCAGGGTTCCGCCCTCAGCCTGCTCAAACAGTCCCGGCCTGTCGGAAGCACCGGTGAACGCTCCTTTGTTCGTGCCAAATAGGATGCTTTCAATCAGGCTGTCCGGCAGCGCCGCACAGTTCTGGCTGATGAACGGTCTGGAGGCGCGGCTGCTTTCATTATGAATGCTCTGGGCAAATATTTCTTTTCCTGTACCGGTTTCCCCGATAATTAATACAGAGGAAGTGGTTCGTGTGGCGCGCCTGGCAATCTCCACGGCTTCTGCAAGCTCACAGCTGCTGCCGATAATATGCTGAAAAGTGTACCGGCGGCTGCTGTGGCTCCGGTTTTCCTGAAGTATACGTTCCAGCTTCGTAATATCCTTGGCGATTTCCACCGCTCCAATAATATGGCCGTTCTCCCATACGGGAAAGGTGTGATTTACTGTCGTTATCTCTGCGCCCTGATTATTTAAATAGGTCTGACGAGGTCTGCGGGACTCTTTTCCCTCCCGGCATGCCTGCTCAAGGGTACTGTTGTGTCCTTCGTTAAAAGCAAATACATCGGAAATATTACGCTGAAGCACGTCGCGGCTGTTCATGTTTTCAATCTGTGCCATTTTTTCATTATAAACAACCGTTTTCCCTGTCTCATCGACTATATGGATGCCAAGATCTATATGTTGAATTAATGCCTGATAGATTGTTTCTGGAAGAGCCATTAGTTATCCCTGCTTTCTAACAAATGCCAAATTATTTTTCGTAAGAAAGATTATTTGTTTTCATAGTAGCATGAAAAATCCAATATGCAAAAGAATGATACAAAGCATATGTAAAATAAAAAAACAGACAGGAGCCTCCTGTCTGTCACATCCGGTATTACTGTTCTTTCATAAGCTTCTGCACCATTTGTTCAGCGATATCATGTCTTTGCGCATCCCTCTCATATCCTGTATAGGAAGCACCGCCCTGATGCACGGCATTAATGAATGCATCAATAACCCCGAAAAAACCGCGCTTTTGAAGCATTGGCTCCCAGTCGTTCGCAGAGTGTTTTATGATTTGTTT
This sequence comes from Sinobaca sp. H24, assembly GCF_023845525.1. NCBI lineage: Bacteria > Bacillati > Bacillota > Bacilli > Caryophanales > Sporolactobacillaceae > Sinobaca > Sinobaca sp. H24. Next base: position 36,255 of record NZ_JALBWT010000006.1, on the reverse strand, counting down.
ATTTTGATGGGTGGCTACATCGTTGATATTGTGAACTACTCTCGTTTCGCTCTCGCTCATCAATTCCACTTTTTCCTCTGTCGTTCCCGCATTGCGGTTCATAATGCCGATGGCAGTGCCTTCAGCTGCCTCAAGCTCAAGCACCACTTGATGCACGAGACCGTTTTTCTGCATGCCGCGGATTTGGATATTCTGAATATCATACGGAAATAAGTATAAAAGAGTATCGATGACGTGGATAAAGTCTTCTACGATAAAGGTGCGGTAATCAGCGGCCTGATGGTCTCTATTTTTCTGCATAATGATCATGTTTGGATCGGGTACTTCTTTTAACGCTTGATAGGGAGGCGCATAGCGTCGGTTAAAGCCTACCATTAATATTAGATTTTTATCTTTTGCCTTCGCAAGCAGCCGTTTAGAGGCAATCCCATAAAAGGTAATCGGCTTATCAATATAAACATGAATCCCATGATCAAGAAGATCGTCTATAATCTCTTCATGGGCCTCAGTGGCTGTGCTGACAAAGGCGGCTTCAATGCCGCTTTTCATCCATTTTTCCCTATCGGTAAATATTTCGTTTACAGAGAATGCAGAGGAAGCTTCCTCTAGAGCAGTCTGGTTTCTGGAACATAAGTGAAGTTCTACGTCTTTTGTTTGGGTCAACGCCGGCAGGTATGCTTTTTTAGCAATATCTCCAATGCCGATTAGTCCTATTTTCATGTATTTTCCTCATCCCAGCTATTAGTTTTCTTCTCTTATAGAATACCCTCCTTTTTCGGAAATGAACCACAGCGGCAGGAAAGCAAATAAAAAAGCGGACAGGTTTGAGCCTGTCCGCTTTAGTATATTAAGAAGAGGATGAAGTAGTTGTAGCAATTTCAGTCAATTTTCTTTTATCCGGTGTAATCGGCTTGATGTTCTCGCGGTTAGCCAGGAATTCCGGACGCGGCTGCTGCCCGGAGAACGGGTGGGTCAGCTTGTTTTCAATTGAGTTGAACACAAAGAAGACGTTGCTGCGTGCGTACGGGGAAATGTTTCCGGACGAGCCGTGCATCGTGTTGCAGTCAAAGAACAGCACGGATCCGGCCGGACCGGTCGCACGGTCAATGCGGCCGCCGGCTTTGTCGACGAGCCAGCTCATGCTGTCGTTGTCCGGCACGCCGCTTTCCTGCTTCTGCAGGGACGACTTGTAGTTGTCCTTCGGCGTCTCACCGGGGCAGGAAATGTACCATTTCTGCGAGCCGGGCACGAGCATAAGCGGCCCGTTAAACTCATAGTTGTCGGTCAGCACAATCGAACAGCTCACCGCACGCATGTCGGGCATACCGTCCTCAACGTGCCACGTTTCAAAGTCGGAGTGCCAGTAGAACTCCTTGCCTTTGAAACCGGGCTTGAAGTTAATGCGCGACTGCGTAATGTACACCTCACTGCCGAGCAGCTGCTGGGCCGCAGACACAATGCGGTCATTTTGGGCGAGCGACTCAAAGAAGCCGCTGTCTTTATGAATTTCAAACACGGTGCGGATATCGTTGCTTTCCGGCTCCTTGATCACTTCAACGGAGTCGCTTTCCTGGTTGCGCTCCATCGTGTGCTTGAGCTCTTTAATCATCGTTTTAATTTCGTCCGGTTCAAACAGATTTTCAAACAGCAGGTAGCCGTTTTCGTCGTAAAAATCCTCGTCTGCCTTCGTAAGCGGGCCGTCGGAAAAGTCGGGGTTTCGATACGCCACCGGGTCCTTGCGCTCCGTAATGGACGCCTCGGTCTGGTGACGGGATGGATATCTATCTGTTGTCATGATTTGATGCACTCCTTCTTTTATTATTTTTGCCCATAAAAGGGCTTTAATACTTGACGATGTTGTCAAAAACATCATGAATCATACTATCCGGCGGAGCATTCATATGGTCACAAAAATAAATTATGTGATCCAAATGTTCTGCACCTCCTTTAATCAATTAAAAAAAGCCGAGAAAAAGCTGGGTAGCTTCTTCTCGGCTTATGGTCAACTTTATATTTGACTCATTGCTGCCGGTGTTTATAAGTATGTTTGTCAGGCTGGTAATAGATGACCATTTGCTTATACAGGCCTACGTAATATATACGCCTGCTCTTTAGTGGATACCTGCTTTCATATAAAAATAAACATAAATAAAAGAAAAAGTGGTAGGTTTATAAAAAAAATAGACAGGGGAATAATTATAATAGCGGTAAAAAAGTTGCTACACCAGTTAATTATGAAATAACAATGCAGAAAAAAATAACGATTTTTACATAAGCACTAATTCTGCTTGAGTCTGCAGCAATATAAGCAAAAGAAAAAAGAAAGTAGGAGTGGAAAGAATGAGTGAAAAAGAAAATATGAAGTATACCCACGATGAACTGGCCGCCAGATTAGCGAATAATGGCACGTATATTGAAAAAGAAAAGGAGAGCAGGCTTCTAAAAGGAATTCCATTTATGGAAGATAATAAAGGTCTCGATCCAAGAGTTAAACAATTTTTGGAAGAAGTAAATCCTACTCTTCGCAGGCCACTGGAAACAAAAGACCTGGATGAAATCCGCGCTCAGGAAAATGTAGACAATAAAGATATGAGTGACAATATTAAGGTCGAAACAGAGTATCTTCATCTAGAAAACCGCACATTAAAGCTAAGAGTCTACAACCGAACGAAAACGGTAAAGCCTGCTCTTATTTATTATCATGGCGGCGGTTTTTTTGAAAGAGATGAAGATGTGATAGAGAATCTTTGTAAGTTTTTAGCTGATGCCTCGAATACAGTAGTCATAGCCGTTGAATACCGCCTCGCTCCAGAGCATCCCTACCAGGACGGCATGGATGATTGTCTGGAAACTGTCCGGTATGCGTATACTTTTTCTGATCGTTTTTATATTAATCCGGATCAAATCGGTTTGGTCGGAGACAGTGTAGGCGGCAACCTTGCACTGGGCGTGCATCACCTAAGCCGAGAAGAAGAATGGAACATCCGCTTTATTGGTCTTTTTTGTCCATTAGTCGACCTATCCGACACGTCAAGAAATGCCTGGGATATCAATCATTATGATCTGTCTGAAGACAGGGAACTTATCCGCAGGGAACTAATTACGATGAAAGAATCGCTTTATTTTATTCAAAATCTGTATTTAGAACATTTGGAAGATGTGTATATGCCATTAGTATCTCCTTTGTTAAGAGAAGATAAGGAAAAACTGCCGCCAATGTTTGTCATAACGGCTGAATTTGACTTTCTCCGGCTCCAGGCTGAACAATTTGCATCACAAGTGATAGAGAATGGAGTTTCTGTCCGCCATATTGAATATAAAGGTATGGATCACGCCTTTATCAGAAAAATCGGCGTCTATCCTCAGGCATATGACGCCGTAAAGGAATTTTCAGTGTATTTCAAAGAAGCAGTATTAAATAAATAAGCGAAGGATGGATGAATGAAGTGCCCTATTTTAAAACAACAAATGCTGAAATGTATTATGAAAAAAAGGGTGTCGGCCCGGTTTTATTATTTATACCGCCGCCAGGTTTAGGAGCGGCTGTATTTGAACAGCAGTCTGAATTGGAGAAAGATTTCAGCGTCGTTACATTTGATCCAAGAGGAAATGGAAAAAGTGAAAGCGGAGATAATCAGACGCTTACGATGGAAAATTGGGCAGAAGATATAAGAGACCTGATTGATCATCTGGATGAAAAAGTAATTCTATGCGGGTATTCTCTAGGAGGAACACCGGCCCAGATTACAGCATTACAATACCCGGAAAAGGTTAAAGCACTGTTATTAGTTAATGCATTTCCAGTCGTCAATACGTTTTTTTTATCTGTTAAATTTAAGTTAGGCATTTGGAGCGCATCAGGAGGGTTACTAGGTCTTATAGGCAATGGATTATCTTTTACTCATACGAAAAAGAAAGAGCAGCAAAGAAAAATCTCAGCTAACATAAAAAATAGTAATTCCACTCTGTTAAAACAGATGTATAAGAGCGGGAAAATGTATGATGCAAGGGAACAGCTTAAATATCTCACCTGTCCCGCATTTGTTCTATATGGAAGTGCGGATGTACTCACCTTGAAATACGTAAAAGGTTTTCAGAAAAGAATTCCTGATCTTGCTGTTACCCGAATAAAAGGAGGGGCACATCAGCTGCCTACAAAACATGCTGGAGAAGTAAACGGCGCTATCCGTCAAATAAAAGGCCGTCTGCAAAGCTAATAAAAGCTTTAGGCAAAAGCGCGTTTCACAGCCAGAAGAAGTGGGGAAAGGGAATATTACATTCTTATTATGCCGGGAGTAATCTACAGAACAACGAAGCTGATGGATAAGCCGAAAAAAGATGCTATGTCTTTTTTCGGCTTTTTAAAATAGATAGGATTGTATGGCGGAAATGAATGTAAAAGGGGGGATACGGATGCATCACGTTATTGCATTATGTATAAAAATAGGGGTTGTCAGTCTTCTTACATGGATAGTGCTCTATCTTATTTTTGACCAGTTTAATCTGGCAGAAACAGCTGCTGTTGCGTTATTGGTAGCATTGTTCATTTACGTTCTTGATTTGACCATTATGCCGCTGATCAAAAACATCTACACGACCCTGGGGGACGTAATAACCGCGTTTTTAATAATGTGGTTTCTTGGCACGTGGATGGGATCTGAACCTGTAGAGTTATATACAGGATTTGTTATTGTATCTGTGATTATTGGGATTTTCGAATTCTTTTATCACCGCTTCTTACTAAACAGAATCTTCCCGGAAGATGAAGAAGGAAGCCAGTCCATGTATGGGGAAAAAGAGTATAAGAGAGTAAATGAATAAATAACTAAAGAAGTTAAAAAAGAGCATTCATTATCCCTTTTGTAAGGGGAAGCGAATGCTCTTTTTTGTATAATCTCAAAGCCAACTTATTGTACTTCTATACGCTTGAACGTAAATTGATTTTTGCTGTTTAACTTTGGCACCTGAATCGTAAGAATCTCTTTTTGATACTGCACTTTAATTTTCTCTTCTTCCACCTGGCCAATATAAAAGCTTCGCAAAAAAGTATCAAAAGAACGTTCTTTACGAATGTATTTTCTGAGGTCATTTTGTAATGTAGGCACGTCTCTTTCACCGCGCATGGTTATATAGCCATTTTCATACTCAACGCTTATTTCACTTTTGTGAAAACCCTGAAGTGCTGCTTCGAGTACATACATTTGGCTGTCTTCCCATATATCTATCTGCGGAAGGCCATAGCTTGTTGTCCAGTCTTCCACCAAGTGTTCCCTGAAAGGCTGGGCGCGGAAAACGTTAGATGTCTCAGGGGAAGTTACCCCTTCTTTTAGATTTTCTTTCTTAGTGCGGGGCAGTAAATGTGTCATCTTTATCTCTCCTTTAGTTATGTGAAAATAAAAAAGCCGAAAAGAGAGAGCAGGTGCTCTCCACTTTTCGACTTATGTTCAGCTCTATAGTCTAAACGATTGCTGTCAGATATTTATTGTTTTGCGGGTCTTCTTTGTAAATAAATTGACTATATTTTATAATCCCCTGTTTATAACAAGATAAAACACTTTTTTCCAGTAAAGAGCTGAAATAATAAAATCAGACAGTGTGTTTAAATCGATTAGAGACAGCAGAGCCGATTGATAAATTAAAAATCATGTTAATAATAGGAGGAATGGCTCCTATATCGCCGATAAATTCAAACGCAAGAATAGCTGCAAGCGCTGTATTGCAGAGGCCGACATGAAAGAGAACGGCTCTGGCGTCTGCTTCGGACAGGCGCAGTTTTTTTGCAGCCACATAGGCAAGAGCCATTGGTGCCGTGACCTGAATAAAAACTATGACCGTAAGAAGAGGCATGACAGGCAGATACCCCCGGACGGCTTGTGCTCCCTCACCTGTAATGAGGTGAACGATCAGGAGAAGAGACAAGGACGAGCCAAGCCGGGTCAGCGATTGGGAATAGGCCGCTGCACGGGAAAACAGGCGCTGAGTTAGAAGACCAAGCATCAGCGGCATCACAACAATCAGCAGAAAAGAACGAAGCAGGTTCCAAAAAGAGATCGATACCTGGCTTCCTTCGATACCGAACATTGCTATGATAACGGCGAAGGGGCTGATAGCAGTGTCAAGCAAAGAAGAGATAACAACCAGCGATGTGCTGCCTCCGGCCAGGAATGTATATAGCGTAGCTGCAGTCGCGCTCGGGACGGTACCTGACAGAATAATCCCCGCGGCAATCTGCGGCTCGCTGGAAAAGAAGGTATAGGCGAGAATCATGGAGATACCAGCGGTCAGCGACCACTTTAACAAAGCAGCAATCATTATTTCCCGTTTTTTGAACCGCATGTCCCGGAAGCTGCTGCTGTCCATCGATAAGCCGGTAAAATAAATAACAATGCCAAGCAGAAGTCCCGGTACCCAGGAATACGTAATAATATAGTAAGGGGAAAAATAAGTAAGTACTGCGGTAAGAACAATAAGTATCGGCAGGTGAGCGGAAAGAAGTCTGGGTAGGGAAACCATCGTAACGCCCTTTCTTTTCCAAACAGAAGTTTGTAAGCGATTACTATTCTACCGGATAAAAATGGAAAAACATAGAGTAAACCTTATAAAAAGCAGGCATATTGACATAAATAAACCTTTACAATTAAATTGGTATAGACTACTATATAACTAAGAAAGAGCTATTATTCTGATAAAAGTCTACATACAAAAGAAGGAGGAAGACTGCCTATGAAATACCCTATGCAGCTGGGCTTAACTGTATTATTAATAAGTCATTTATGGATGCCGGAAGCCATGCAGGCACAAAAATCCATGCAGGAGGAGGGAGATATATTTCTTTTGGAAAATGTTCCTTACTTAGAACAAGAGGTCTTACAGAATATCGAAGAAGATGATGCTTTAACGGTGCTTCGATATACGTCGGGAGGCGGCTATTCGGAGGTGACGGACGGCGTTAAGTGGCGGTCTTCCAATCCTTCTGTAGCAAAAGTAGATAAAAAAGGCAGTCTTTCCCTGAAAAAATCCGGGAAAACGAAGCTTACAGTTTCAGATGGAACGAATAATGATTCCATTATGTTACACGTAGACGATGATGAAGCATCTTTGAAACCAGCTGAAGGAGACCGCTACGCAATGATAGACCGAGCGCTGGATGAAATGACGCTTGAAGAAAAAGTCGGGCAGATGATGATGCCGGACTATCGAACGTGGGACGGGGAAAATGTGACAGAAATGAATGACGACATAAAGAAAGAAGTACAGGACCATCATCTCGGTGGAACCATTTTGTTTTTTGAAAATGTGGAAACGACAGAACAAACGGTGGATCTTGTTCAGGATTATAAGGAAACAGCGGATAAGTTCGGCATGCTCGTAACGATTGATCAGGAAGGAGGCATTGTAACCCGATTGCAGGAAGGAACCGATTTACCCGGGAACATGGCAGTAGGTGCAGCGGATTCAGACGAGCTGTCCCGACAGGCAGGAAGCGTTATCGGTGCGGAGCTGGAGGCACTCGGCATTAATATGAATCTGGCGCCGGTAATGGATGTCAATAATAATCCTGATAATCCAGTGATTGGTGTCCGCTCGTTTGGGGAGGATCCGGTCCGCGTAGGAGAGCTCGGCAATGCCTACACGGACGGCCTGCAGGAGCATGGGATTGCCGCGATTGCAAAGCACTTCCCGGGCCATGGTGATACGAATGTAGACTCTCATATAGGTCTTCCGGAAGTGCCGCATGACAGGGACCGGCTGTTTGATGTCGAACTGGTTCCTTTTCTGGCTGCTCAGAAAGAAGGAATGGATGCTATTATGACCGCACACGTTACGTTTCCTAATATAGATGATACGGTCGTCTCCTCGAGAGAGGACGGCTCGGATATTGCACTGCCGGCAACATTGTCCGAAAAGGTGCTTACCGGATTAATGCGGGATGACATGGGATTTGAAGGAGTCGTAATGACGGACGCTATGAACATGGAAGCTATCGATACTCATTTTGAACCGGTGGATGCTGCCGTTCGCACGATTAATGCGGGCACCGATATTGTTCTAATGCCCGTTGGACTGCCGGACGTATACGACGGGGTAATGGAAGCCGTAGAAACAGGAGCCATTAAAGAGGAACGAATCGATGAAGCAGTCGAAAGAATACTGCTTTTGAAAATGAACCGCGGTGTTTTTGCCGAGGAATCACCTGCAGACCGTAGCGAGCTGAAAAAGAGGCTCTGGATACGGTGGGATCTGAAGAACATCAGAAAACAGAACAAAACATAGCAGAACAATCAATCACTGTTGTAAAAAATGACGGAGAAGTGCTGCCGCTTGATGCAAACAGTGAGCAGACCATAACAGTCGTTGATTCTTCCTACAGCGGGACCATAGATGAGGAAGTAGTCGCAGAAACACAAACAGGTTCCCCGCTTGCAGATGAAATTAACAGCCGTGCAGAAGTAGTCCATCATATAGCACTTGAGCCGGATCAGGATACGCTCAGCGAGGAAGATACAGCAAAAATCGAAGAATCCGACGTGATTATTATTGGTTCGATGACATCGACCTCAGAAGAGAGAGCAGCGGATAATCCTAATATGAAGCTGTTCAATCAGCTGATTAACACGTACGATATACCGGTAATTGGGGTCGGGGTCCGTAATCCATATGATCTATCCGCCTACGAAAAGGCCGATGCCTACGTGGCACAATACGGCTTTCAGGACGCAAGCTTTGCTGCAACGGGCCGGGTGTTGTTCGGGGAAATCCCACCGCAGGGAACACTTCCGGTAAGTCTGCCGGCAGCGGATGGTACGGAGCTGTACCCGGCCGGACACGGTCTTTCGTTTGATTCAGAAAAGCCGGAATAAAGCATAACACTATAAAAAAATAATAGGGGGTTGGTATGTATGATGAAATATATACAAAATATCGGGCGCTCGTTAATGCTTCCCGTAGCTGTACTTCCGGCAGCAGCCGTGCTCTCAGGTATAGGGAACTGGATTATTGGTTTTGATGAGGGCAATGTGGCAGGGTTATTTTTATTAAACGCAGGTCTTTCTATTATTGATCATATCGCTATCTTATTTGCAATTGGTGTTGCTATCGGCATGTCTCGTGATAAAGACGGGGCGGCGGCTCTGAGCGGTCTTGTCGGTTTTCTTGTTATTACACAGCTTTTGAACGTCGATTCAGTAGCAGGGCTTACGGGAGTACCGGTGGAAGAAGTACCACTCGCCTATGAAGCAACGGAAAATGTATTTATAGGAATTATTACCGGCTTGGTAGCGGCTGCTTTGTACAACCGCTATAGCCAGGTGAAGCTTCCTGCCGCGCTCGCCTTTTTCAGTGGGAAGCGGCTGGTGCCGATTGTAACCGCCGCGGCATCAGTAGGACTGGCGGCCATCTTTTTCTTCATTTGGCCGGTTGTTTACAACGGCCTGGTGGTATTTGGAACAACGCTAAGCGATATGGGCTCCGTCGGTGCCGGCTTGTATGGATTTTTCAACCGGCTGTTAATCCCGACCGGTCTTCACCATGCGCTTAATCAGGTCTTTTGGTTTGATCTTGCTGGTATTAATGACTTTGGAAATTACTGGAGCAGTGAAGGAGAGCAGGGTATTACCGGACGATATATGGCAGGCTTTTACCCAATTATGATGTTCGGACTGCCGGCTGCTGCGCTTGCGATGTATCATACAGCAAAAACGAGCAGCGCAAAACAGCAGCATCTCTCCTTTTAGCAACCGGATTTGCTTCTTTTTTCACCGGTGTTACCGAACCGCTTGAGTTCTCATTTATTTTTTAGCACCGCTTTTATATGTAGTGCACGCGGCATTAACCGGGCTTTCCTTATTCATAGCAGCTAATTTTGAATGGATTGCAGGCTTTGGCTTCAGCGCCGGTCTCGTCGATTATCTGTTGGCCTTTGCGATGCCGCTGGCGAGTCAGCCGTATATGCTGCTTGTACAGGGAGTCTTTTTCGCCATCATTTATTATGTTTTGTTCCGTTTCTTAATTGTGAAGCTGGACCTTTTAACACCAGGACGGGAAGAAGAATTAGCTGTAGCAGCGGCAGGTGGAATGACTGAATCTGACATTGATCAGGATGATGCCACCGCTGTTCAGGCCGCCGGAATTATTGAAGGTCTGGGAGGGGCATCTAATATTGCCGCTATCGACAGCTGCGCGACAAGACTGCGCCTGGAAGTCAACGATATGGACAAAGTAAACGAGGCACGAATTAAACAAACCGGCGTACCGGGAACGAATATTGTCGGTAAATACAATATTCAGGTGATTGTCGGCACCAGCGTTCAGTTTGTAGAACAGGAAGTTAGAAAACAGGTAAACAAAGAATAGTGTGCAGACCGGCCTCCCACAGAGGCCGGATTTTTTATAAATATACGTAAAAAGTGATCCATCTGCTGCTGTATTTCGTTAGCTACATAACAGATAAAACGAATGCCATAAAAGGATATAATAAGGTGGGGGTCAGTTTATGACACGGATGAACCAAAATAAAAAAGCTCGAAGAAAAAGCAGTATTCTGATTGTGCTCGCTATGCTTTTGTTTGCAGGGGTTGCCGGCTATTCGGGGTTTCAGGTGTTTGCGTCTGGTTCATCGAATCAGGATACGACTCCCGCCGACGTGCAGGAGCGCCCGGAAACAAACGGAGAAGATTTAGGGGAGTCACTGGAAGCGGTGGAAGAAGAGTTTGTCCTTTTAAATGAAGCAGAAGCCGAGATGGCTCTGGAAGAAGAAGCAGAGCAGACTGCACCTTCCGGCCTTTCGATTCCTTCGATTGATATTACGGCAGAGCTTGAGCCGCAGGGCGTGCTTGAAAATGGGCAGATGGGCGTGCCTTCCACCGAAGACGGGGTCGCCTGGTTTGAACCGGGGGCAAAGCCCGGTGAAAAAGGAAATGCGGTGATGGCCGGACATGTGGACAGCAGAACCGGGCCTGCCGTATTTTATGATCTGGATAAGCTGGAAGAAGGCGATGAGATTGAAGTGACCGATGAAGAAGGGGAAGTACTGACATTTGTAGTGACCCACTCCGTCAGCTACGACAGAACGGAGGCGCCGATTGAAGAAATCTTCGGGCCATCAAATACACGCAGCCTTAATCTAATTACGTGTACCGGCACGTTTGACCAGGCCGAGGGAACGCACGATGAACGCCTGGTCGTATATACGGAGCTTCAGGAGGAGGACGTCCAAAAAATAGAAAACGGCGATCCTCCCGAAGCACCGGACAATGTCATTCTTTCAGCCAGCCAGCTGTCGTTTCATGCCGTCCGCGATGAGAATGTGGCCGGATACCGGGTGTATGAGAGGAATGCAGAAGGAGAGGACCAGCATATAGAGAGTATCGCTGTTCACGAAAGAAAAAGCTTCAGTTCACCCGATCTGGCAGACGGTGAGTATTACGTTACCACCGTAGATATTTTCGGACAGGAGTCCGAGCCATCCGAACCAGCAGAATAGAAAGCAGGCCCCTGTATGAGATCCACTCTGTACAGGGGCCTGTTTTGTCTATTTATAAGAAATAGTTATTCGCCTGGATAAAAAACTGAGATTGTTCATAGTTGTAGGTGATTTTTGAAAAGTCAAACGGCTGTCCGTTGGTGAGATGGAAAATCTGTTCCATAAATAATCCGGGAGAAGCATTAGGCAGCCGAAGCAGTCCGGCCTCTTCTTCGTTAATCTTTCCAATATTAAAATACAAATCGGAAAATCCAATATTTAAGCCCAGTGCTTCGCTTATATAATTGAAAATCGATTCAGAAGCAATTTCATTGTTTAAATAGGGCACGATCGACTTATTGTAATAGGACTCCTCGACACATAACGTCTGTCCGTTAATATACCGGACTCTTTTTACATAATATACGCTCTCTGCCGGGTCAACTGCCAGATTACGGGCAGCCTCTTCTGTAGGGATCCGCACATCAAGCGCGAGTACTTCCGAGGTAATTTGAAAACCATCCAGCTCTTTTTTGAAGCCCTGATTGGAAAGAAGCCCAATATAGCCTCTACGCTTATGTCTCCGCACGAAGATGCCGCTTCCCCGCACTTGATAGACGATTCCCTTTTTTTCAAGTAGATCCAATGCCTTTGTAATGGTGCTTTTGCTGACTTCAAACTGAACCATAAAAGCGTCAAGGACGGGAAGTTTATCTCCCTGCTGCAGGTCTTTTTCTTCTATATCTTTTTCGATTTCGGCTGCAATCTGCTGGTATTTTAACATGGACATTCCTCATTATCGTCTAGTTTAGCGCTGGTCTGTGTTCCAATTCTACCATAATTGTGCTGAAAACAGTTTAATTTAATTGTACATACATCAAAAATTTATATAGTAATTATTAAATTGTTACGGTACAATATAAAATGTAAACGGATAACAATTGAAGGAGGATGGAATGTGGCAGAAAAAGTAAGGGACTATCCAAAACTGGCAAAAGATATATTAGAAGCAGTAGGAGGAGAAGAAAACGTTCTCAGCGCAACAAGATGTGCGACAAGGCTGCGTATTGTACTGAAACGGTCCAAGCCTGATGCGAAGCAGCTCGTAGCTTCGATGCCCGGTGTTATTACCGTTGTGGAAAACAGCGGCCAGTTTCAGGTTGTAATCGGCCAGCACGTGGGGGAGGTTCACGATGAATTTGTTTCCCTCGTGAAAAACGACGTATCAGAGGATACGCAGGAAAGCAAAGGAACGGTCGTCAACCGGGTTATTGCAACGATGTCAGCTGTATTTGCTCCTTTTATCTATATATTGGCAGCAGCAGGTATCCTTCAGGGTATGCTGATACTTATTAACTTATTCTCGGACTCATTCGCCGAAACCGGTACTTATCAAGTATTCAGTTTTATATCCTGGGCGCCTTTTACATTTCTGCCCATTTTCATTGCTATTACAGCTTCCAAACATTTCAAAACGAACATGTATATAGCGGTGGCCGCCTGCGCCGCGCTTGTGACTCCAGAGTGGGCAGGCATGGCTGCAGAGATTTCGGAAGGGGCGCAGACCACGTTTGCCGGGTTGCCGCTGTCGGAAACGGTATACACCTCTTCGGTGCTGCCTCCATTGTTTCTCGTCTGGATCTTGTCTTATCTGGAAAGGTTTTTAAACAAACGAATTAATGAAGTCATTCGTCCTTTATTTGTTCCATTACTATGTCTTGTCATTATGGTGCCATTGACAATTGTTTTGATAGGTCCTATTACTACATTGGGTGCGAATGGTATTGCCAACGGCTATAATTTCCTTGCAGAATATGCCCCGGCACTGGCAGGAGCTATTATCGGAGCTTTCTGGCAGGTTCTTGTCATCTTTGGTGTTCATTGGGGTATTACACCAATGGTATTGGCTAACTTCGAATTATATGGAAGAGATTCGTTCCAGGCGTACCAGACCATTGCCGTGATGGCACAGGTCGGTGCAGTGCTCGGTGTTATTATTAAAACCAGATCACAGGAAATTAAGAAGGTGGGTACCTCGGCCGGTATTACCGGCATTTTCGGTATAACCGAGCCGGCTATTTACGGTATCACCCTGCGATTTAAAAAGCCGTTTATTTACGGTTGTATCTCCGGCGCTGTCGGAGCGATCGCCGCAAGCTTCTTTAATCCCTACTACTTTGCCTATGCAGGGCTTCCCGGTCCGCTTACGATTGTAAACGGAATTGACCCGGAATATCCGATGTCAATCTGGGGTATCCTTCTTGGTGTAGGCATTGCGGTTATTCTTCCTATTATTTTGATTCAACTTCTCGGTTTTGGCGAAGATACCGCAAAACAGGCTGGAGACAATACGCTGATTAATGAGCAGGGAAGCAGTGCCCAGGCGGCAGCGGCAGTAAATGAAGACACAAGAATTAATGAAGAAACCGTACGTGCTCCGTTTGCCGGAAGTGTCATTCCTCTTGATCAGGTGCCGGACGAAGTATTCAGCTCCGGAGCTATGGGTAAAGGGGTTGCCATAAGACCTTCAGGTAACAAGGTCTACGCACCTTTTAACGGCACGGTTGTGATGACCGCGCCGACAAAGCACGCCATCGGCCTTCGCTCGGATGCAGGAGTGGAACTTCTGATACACGTGGGATTGGATACGGTGAATCTGGAAGGAAAACCATTCACTGTGAAGGTAGAAAATGACAGCACTTTTGAAAAAGGAGATCTGCTGCTTGAATTTGATAAGCAGTCGATTGAAGCGGAAGGACTGGATACGATTACACCTATTATCGTGACCAATTCCGGCGATTATGAAGAAATCATTTTTAAAGACGAAGCAGACAGCACGCTCGATCAGGAATTATTCACGGTTATAAAATAAGGAGGACAAATATATGTCAACAATGCCAAAAGATTTTCTATGGGGCGGCGCGCTTGCTGCCCATCAGTTTGAAGGGGGCTGGGATCAGAGCGGTAAAGGCCCAAGTGTCGTTGATGTAATGACAGCGGGAGCCCACGGCGTTGCTCGGGAAATTACGGAAGAGATTGAAGCCGATACATTTTATCCTAACCATGAAGCCATTGATTTCTACAGTCATTACAAAGAAGACATTGCCTTATTTGGGGAGATGGGGCTGAAATGCCTGCGTACATCGATCGGATGGAGCCGGATTTTTCCAAAAGGAGACGAAGAGGAACCAAATGAAGAGGGCCTGCAGTTTTACGATAATGTACTGGACGAATTAATTAAACACGGAATCGAGCCGGTCATTACGCTGTCCCATTTTGAAATGCCGCTTCATCTTGCCCGGGAATACGGGGGATTCCGCAGCAGAAAAGTAGTTGATTTCTTTGTCCGGTTTGCGGAAGTATGCTTCAGCCGCTACAAGGATAAAGTGAAATATTGGATGACATTTAATGAAATTAATAACAAAATGGACGTGGAGAATCCGTTATTTCTATGGACTAACTCCGGTGTTGTTGTAAAAGAAGGCGAAAACGCTAAAGAAATTATGTATCAGACAGGGCACCATGAGCTGATAGCAAGTGCGCTCGCCGTAACAAAAGGAAAAGAAATTAATCCGGCATTTGAAATTGGAGCGATGGTTTCCCATGTACCGATTTATCCTTACTCCTCCAATCCTGAAGATGTGATGCTTGCAGAAGAATCGATGAGACAACGTTATTTCTTTCCGGATGTCCATATTCGCGGCTTTTATCCAAGGTATGCATTGAAAGAATTTGAAAGAGAAGGATATGACATTCCTTTTGAAGATGGAGACGAAGAGATTTTGAAAAATGGCACTGTCGACTATTTAGGCTTCAGCTATTACATGTCGACTACCGTTAAAAGCGGGGCGCAGAATAATACGACTGGAAATATCGTAAACGGCGGTCTGGCCAACGGAGTAGAAAATCCGTATATCAAATCAAGCGACTGGGGCTGGGCCATTGATCCAACAGGCCTGCGCTATACGTTGAACAGATTGTATGATAGATATCAGATTCCATTGTTTATTGTAGAAAACGGTTTTGGTGCCGTGGATACACCAGAAGAGGACGGATCCATCCATGATACCCAGCGGATTGAATATTTAAGGTCCCATATTGAAGCGCTGGAAAAAGCCGTGGAATATGACGGTGTCGAGCTGTTGGGATATACCCCGTGGGGAATTATTGATATTGTTTCCTTTACGACCGGGGAAATGAAAAAGCGGTACGGCATGATTCACGTAGACCGTGATAATCAGGGCAAGGGATCGATGAAGCGTTCGAAAAAAGAGTCTTTTGACTGGTACAAAAAGGTGATTCAAACGAACGGCGAACAGCTGTAAATAAAAAGAAGGAAGGCTTTCCATACGGAGAGCCTTCCTTCTTTTATGATTTAGGATAGTTGTGGTCATCAACTGCGATTTCTTCTGGAAATAAGCGTTGAAAATGGAGTTTTTCCTGCCGGGTAAGGGATTGTTTGCCCTGCTCGAAAAAGTCTCTGGCTCCTTCTAGTTCTTCAGGATCTTCGCTGTTGTAGAAATCGATAGGTACTTCTTTCGTTTTACTCGATAAATGGGCGGAAGCTTTCGCGTGTCCGATCGCCCAGTTCAAATGCTCGTAAGAGTCCGAGAACATCTCTTTAAAATGAAGCAGCGTATCGCGTAGCAGCTCGGATTCACTATTTAATACTTTCCCATAGGCAAGCGCCTGGTCTTTCGTTTGTTTGATTTCACGCAGACGGGTCCGTGCTTCATTTAATTCAGCCTGCGACTGCTCATACTTCTGCTTGTAGGAATCAGCATCCCGGCGTCTGGTGTAGGAATGAAGCGCCAGCGTATAAAGCTGTTTGTAGTCTTCCTTAGGTATTTCCATGACTGGTTTTGTTTTAAATCCTTCAGAGAGATGGATGGCATTTTTTTCTTTTACCGATCCCGTTAATTTTTCAAATTCGCCGAGAAATCCTTCGCCGTCATGCAGACGCTGCTCCAGCCGAGTTACTTCTTCACGAAGGATCAAAAGGTCGCGCTCGTGTGCTTCGAGGTGAAGCTCTTCAACCTTCGGATCCGGGCGGTCCAGATCAAAATTATGCTGCTTTAAAAACGTATGAAATTCGGCCTGGAGCGTGTATAAATCTTTATTATGTCCAAAAAAGTCTTTGGCAGAAAGCTGACCGTCGACAGTAAATGGAATAAATCCAATATGAAGGTGGGGGGCACTTTCGTCTTTATGTACGGCTGCATACATGATATTTTCAAGGCCGTGCCGTTCTTTAAAAAATAGTAAGCTGGTATCAAAAAAGCGTGCTTCTTCTTCAGGGGAGAGGCTTTCAAAGAAAGAAGCGTCATTTATTACCGTCATATTGCACAGCTTAATCGTTTCTTTTCGAATCACTTTCTGACCGGAATAGCGTTGATCAATCGTTTTATTAATGACTTTTTTATAGTCAAACGGCTGCTCGTTTATCAAATCATAATTTAGAACGGTACGGCGCCGATCAATACCATCACCGGGGAGCGCCTCTTTTTCACGTTGAATGTGAGCCTGGACTTCTTTTAATTCGGACCCTTTTACTTTCTGTAGATGGAGCACCGGGTAACTCATGCTGAATTTTCTCCCTTCTGGCAGGAACGTTATGTATACCAATAAGTGTAGCATATTTTGGGAGGAGAAGAGGAGTGAGTGAAGATCGTTATAGTATGAAATAGAAAGAAACGTTTAAATTATTCAACAAAACCTGCTATTTTCTAAATAATAATTTATTTTTAGAAAATTATTAATACTTAGATAATTTATATATCTATAAATTTAGAGTTTTAAATAATAAAAAATTAAATTTTTGTAACTTTTATTAGGTAAAATGGTATACCTTTTTTAATTATCACAAAAAAATGAAATTAAAATTAAAACTATAAAACCCTTATATAAAAGCATTTAATAATAAAATACAAAAAATATCATTGACATAACAATAATGATACATCATAATTTCAATCAAATGGTATACAATATATCGTTTTAATCATTATAACAAAGGGGGAAAGTTTTATGAGAGTGTTTAATAGAAGTACATTTGGTCTGATCTCCATCTCTGGCTTGTTGTTAGTAGCAGGATGTGGTGGGGGTGGAGAATCCGGTGGAGAAGCCGATTCAGATTTTCCAGAAAATGATATTACAATGATTGTACACACAAGTGCCGGCGGTCCTGCTGATTTAATGACAAGAGAATTAGCTAGTGCTATGGAGAGTGTGATAGACCAAAATGTCGTAGTAGAAAACCAGCCTGGAGGAAGTGGAGCAACTCAAATGAATGAAATTACAAGTGCGAGCCCAGATGGTTACACACTTGGAACGATGACACCTTCGCAAGTAGGTTTAATAAATGGAACATTAGATGATCAATATGAAATAGATGACTTTTCGTGGTTAACTCGTTCACAAATAGACCCTTATGTCTTGGTAGTACACAATGACAGTCCTTTTGAGACTATTGATGACTTTGTAGAAGAAGCAGAAGAAAATCCAAATTCTTTAACTGTCGGTGGTTATGGTGCCCAGGGATCCGGTCATAATATCGCTTTTAACATTTTTTCTGAAAGCGCTAACATTGAAGCGGATTGGACTCCCTATGAAAGTACAGGAGATGCAGTAACAGGGGTATTAGGACAGCATATAGATGTAGCTAATTCGAATCCTGGAGCAGTGGGAGAATATGTAGAAAGTGGAGATTTAAGAATTTTAGGGGTCATGTCGGATGAAAGACTTGAAGCATTCCCAGATGTACCTACTTATGAAGAAGAAGGGTATGAAGTTGATACAGATTGGCAGCAATTTAGAGGTATTTACGGACCACCAGAGATGCCTGAAGAAGTTAAAGAATCTTTAAGTGAAATATTCCTTGAAGCAATGGAGACGGAAGAATATCAAGAATACATGGACAATGCTTATATGGTTGAGGGTGCTTTAGGTCACGAGGAGACTGATGAATATATTATGGGGGTGGATGAACTAAATAGGGAATGGTATGAAAGAATCGGCTTTGAATAGAAGGTTTGTAATGGAGGTGTAGCATGATTTTAACTAAATCTTATACAGCTGATATAGTGATATCTTCAATAATGATTTTACTATCACTATGGTTTTTAATAAATTCGATGGGGCTTCCGTTAAGCCTGGGTGGTGGTGATGTAGGAGCAGCTGCTTTTCCTCTCTTTGCTTCATCTCTATGTCTGATATTTTCTATTAGTCTACTCGTTATTGGGATTAATCAGTACAAGAAGAAAAACGAAGATATAATTCGATTTGATAATCCAATGCGAATACTATCTGCTGTAGGGGCCTTCGGAATGTATGCATTTTTAATGCCATTAATTGGTTATTATATTTCGACCATAATATTTATGCCCATTTTATTGATAATAGCACAAGAAAAAAAGTGGCTGAAAATAACTCTAGTAACACTTGGATTTTTACTTTTTTCCTGGGCGGCATTTGATATTGCATTAGGGGTGCCACTACCGTAGGAGGCTAAATAATGTTTGAGAACTTAATGACGGGCTTTTCCACTTTATTTACTATAGAAATAATGTTAATGATTTTATTAGGCACTCTGGTGGGTTATTTTATAGGTGCTTTGCCGGGATTAACTCCAAGTATAGGTATCGCTTTATTAATCCCATTTACATTCACTATGGATCCTATCCCAGGGTTGATTCTACTTATTACTTTATATGTAGCTGCCGAATACGGTGGTGGTATAACTGCCATTGTACTAAATGCTCCAGGAACTCCCGCTGCAGCTGCTACCTCATTTGATGGATATCCTCTTACGCAAAAAGGAGAAGCAGGAAAAGCATTAACTGTTTCCATTGTGGCTTCGGCAATAGGAGCTGTAATTAGTGCGATTCTCTTAATATTCACTGCTGTTCCAGTAGCTGGAGTTGCTCTACAGTTTGGTCCGGCTGAATATTTCGCACTAGCAGTTTTTGGTTTAAGTTTAGTAAGTAGTTTAAGCCAAGGTTCAATGCTGAAAAGTTTGATAGCTATGCTGTTTGGATTAATGGTTATTACTATCGGTATTGATCCAGTTGATGGAGTAGTAAGATTTGCTTTTACAAACGATTTGTATTCGGGAGTTCCTTTCTTACCAGCTTTAATAGGATTATTTGCACTGTCAGAAGTTTTCAATATGATTGAAACGTCAGGTCAGCCTCAGAAAAGAGAAATAACTAAAATAAAGGGTTTCGAGGGGTCATTAACTGCTTTAAGAAAGATTAAATTAACTTTAGTGCGCGCTCCTTTGATTGGTTATGTTATCGGCGTTATCCCTGGTGCCGGTACGACCATTGCTTCATTAATTAGTTATAACGAGGCAAAAAGAACAGCCAAAGATAAAGAATCATTTGGACAAGGTAACCCAGAAGGAATTGCTGCTTCAGAAGGTGCTAATAATGCAGCGGTACCGGGTTCATTGGGTCCATTGTTAGCACTTGGAATTCCAGGTTCGGCAAGTGCTGCTATATTAATTGGAGCACTTACGATTCATGGTCTTGAACCAGGGCCAATGTTGTTTACAAGAACACCGGAAATACCTTATTCCATTTTCGCTTCATTATTGCTCACTGCTCCTCTTATGTTAGCGTTTGGCTTGTTAGGAGTGCACATGTGGGTAAGGGTAACACTTATTCCCAAGCATATATTAGGTATAATAGTAGGTAGTATATGTATTTTAGGTGCATACGCTTATAGTAATTCTATGTATCCTGTCTGGATTATGTTGATATTTGGAGTGGTAGGCTATATATTCAGAAAAGCGAACATACCAACAACACCTGTAGTGCTAGCGATGGTTCTTGGTTTTTTAATGGAAGTGAACTTCCGAAGAGCTATGGTAGTTTCAGGAGGAGACGTTGGATTCATTTTTTCTCAGCCGATTGCTGCAGTATTACTAGTCTTAGCCGGATTAAGCTTGTTTGTACCTATTATTAAGAGTTTTAGAAAACCTAATAATACCTAGTTTATAATTAGAAGGAGAATGAGATAATGCCCGTTGAGAATTCTTCATCAAAGCCAAATTCCGTGTTTGATCATTTATGGAATGCAATAGTATCTGGAGAAATTGCTTCTGGAGAGATGCTCACGGAGAGGTCATTAGCAAAATCTCTAGGAGTAAGCCGAACACCCATAAGAGAGAGTTTAAGAAAGTTAGAAAAGTATGGTTTAGTCAAACACGAACCAAATAAAGGCGTTAGAGTTATTACAGTTAGCATAGATTCTGTAAAACAGCTCTATGAAGTGAGAGAATTATTGGAAGGATTAGGTGCTAATGCTTTGGCCCGAAGAGCTACAGAAAATGATATTGAAATTTTAGAGAATATCATTCATGAAGCTGAAAAAGCTGCAAATGAAAACGACATAGGAAAACTTTCTAAAATCAATTCATCTTTCCACCAAGAATTAGCAAAGAGATCTGGCAATCAATATTTAGAAAGTATAATGGAAACTCTTCAGTCTCATATCAGCCTTGTAATGTCAAAATCATTATCACAATCAGGAAGACCCACTAAAAACATTAAAGAACATTGGATGATCTTAGAAGCTATTAAACAAGGAGATCCAATGCTGGCCGAATCAATTACGAAATATCATGTAAGAAAAGCAATGGCTAATGCGATAAAAAAAGTATCTTCAACTACACAGGAGGAATAAAATGACGACAAAAACACTAGTTAAAAACATACTAAATACGAAATTAGAAAATATCCCAGAGGAAGTTAAGCTTCATGGTCAGAAAAGTTTGCTAAATTGGCTAGGAGTAGCTATAGGAGCTTCTCATCATCCATCAGTAGACATGGTGTTAGATTTAAAAGAAGAATTAAATTGGAGCGAGGAAATCACCATTCTTGGAAGAAAAGATAAAAGTGACATGCTAACAGCTACGCTTATTAATGGAATGTCTTCTCATATTTTTGATTTTGATGACACGCATCTCGACACTATTCATCATCCGAGTGGACCGGTAGCTCCAGTCGTTTTTGCACTTGGTGAAAAATATAGTGTTGAACCTGATAAATTGCTTCTTGCTTTTATATTAGGATGTGAAGCTGAATTAAGAATTAGTAACGCAGTATACCCAAGTCATTACGATTTAGGGTGGCATATAACTAGTACAGCAGGGTATTTGGCTCAGCGATTGCAGCTGCTGTTTATATTGGATATGAAGGAAGAGCAAATATTAAATAGCTTAGGTGTAGCCGGCACACAAGCTAGTGGTTTAAGAGAAATGTTTGGTACAATGACTAAACCATTTCACCCTGGAAAGGCTGCTCAAAATGGATTGTTAGCAGCACTTTTAGCAAAAAGAGGTTTTACAAGTTCTAAACAGTTCTAGAAGCTAAAAGAGGATTTGCTAATGTCCTAGCTCCAGAGCACGATTTGGAACAAGTGAATGTTAACTGGGGAAAGCAGTGGGAACTTCTAAAAAATAGTTTTAAACCTTATGCGTGTGGAATAGTGCTTCATCCTTCAATTGATACTTGTATTGACTTAATAAAGTGGCTGATCCGGAAGATGTAAAAAAAATAGAAATCACTGTAAATCCATATGTTCTTGAATTAACGGGTAAAAAGGAGCCAAATACAGGACTAGAAGGAAATTTAGTATCTATCACTCTGCGGCAGTTGGCTATTTATATGGCGCAGCAGGAGAAAAACAGTATTCAGATGAAGTTGTTAATTCGAAAGAAGTAATAGAATTCCGGGAAAAGATAAGTCCTACTGTTGATAATGATTACAAAAGTGATGAAGCTTATACCAAAGTAACATTAAAAGATGGTTCGGTTCATGAATATCACGTAAAACATGCTACGGGTAGTATTGATAATCCATGAAAGATAAAGAAATAAAATCCAAATTCTTAAATTTAACCGAACCTATTATAGGAAAGGAACAGGCAAATCAACTTATACATGATTTTTATAATTGGGAAAAAATTACTAATTTCAACGATATAATTAAGCTTACAAAATAATTTAGAAAGCAGCAGCCAATAAAGGCTGCTGCTTTATTTACAAAAAGAAGGTGCTGACATGGGTAGATTAAGCATTATTATACTATGTGTAATAGGGATTATTACTATATACCAATTTGAAACGAATATAGTCTCTCAACCATATCCGGTTACTACTATAAGTATTTTTATTTTTGGAATTATGATGTGGTTTTTAAATATTATGCCAGCGCCTATAACTGGAATTTTAATAATGATATTATTTACTTTTTTTGGAATTCTTCTTTTGAAAAGGTAGTTTCAGGGTTAGGTGAACCAGTAATTTGGCTAGTTATATCTGTTTTAGTTTTAGGTACAGCAGTAGAAAAACTCTTTTGGATAAAAGAATTGCATATAAATCTTTGGCGTTGTTTGGAAAAAGTGAAAAGAAAGTTATTATAATTTTTATAGTATTAGGTTATATATTAACTTTTCTAATACCAAATTCTATGGCACGCTTATCGATGTTATTACCTATCTCTCAAGGAGTAATTGATAGTATAAAATCGAAGAATAAAGAAAATTTCAGAAAGGCTTTAATTCTAACGATCACTTTTGTTCCTTATATAACTACTGTAGCTATAATCACAGGAGCCAGTGGATCTATCTATGCTGCAGGTTTGTTTGAAGCAACTTTAGATTATCAATGGGGGTATCTTTATTGGTTATTATTAATTTCACCGATTACAATATTTACGTTAATAATCTTATGGTTTTCTTTAAATTATTGGTTTCCATTAAATAATGCTGAAAAAATGAATACAGTGTTATTCCACACAAAATTAAACAATATGGGAAAAGTAAAAAAAACAGAGAAGAAATTAATTGCCATTTACCTAGTATTAATACTTGGTTGGGTTACAAATGAGTGGCATACCATCTCTATTTCGATGGTATCTCTAGTAGCTATGATTATTTTATTTTTACCTGGTATAGAAATCATCAAGTGGGAAGAGGCAAGAAAAGAAGGTAGATTGGGGAGTTCCAATACTTTTTGCAGCTGGATTAGCTATCGCATCAGCTTTTGAGTCTGGAGGAGTAATTGAATTTATAGCTGATAATATATTATATAGGCTGGAAAGCGTTCAACCATTAGCTTTATCATTTAGTGTCATGCTAATAATAATTATTATTAGAATTGGATTCACTAATTTTAACTCTATGGTTGCTTCTACTATGCCGCTTATACTAACTTTGGGTATAATTAGTGATATTAATCCAGTGTGGCTTGGAATGGTTTACTTAATGGCTAGTAGTACATCTTTCTTTATCCCTACCCAAGCAATAGGGAGCATGACAACTTATTCTCTAGGGTATTATACGAGTATTGATTTCTTTAAGGTAGGACTCCCAGTTACGCTTGCTATAATTATTGTAACATTAGCTGCAGCTTTCTATTATTGGCCAGTGATGGGATTATCTATTTTGGAATAAAATTTTATTATTTTTATGAGAGAGTGAATAGTTAATCCCAGTTAAGATAGCAGAGAGGTGAAAAATGGAAAAAAAATATTTAGTTTTAAATAAATTGCATGAACTTATTACGAATGGCTATTTTCGCCTGGTGATTATTTAAAAGAAAGGGAAATAGCAGAAAAACTGGGAGTGAGTCGAACACCGGTAAGAGATGCATTCAATAAATTGAAATTAGAAGGATTAATAATTGAAAAAGGAAGAAAAGGAATGATGATTCCTTTCTTTACAGAAGAAGAGGTTAAAGATTTATACGACGTTAGGGAATACATTGAAGGACTGGCAGTTAGATTAGTAACAGAAAAGGGTAATGAAAAAGTGATATCTGAATTAGAAAATATGATAATTCAGGCAAAAGAAGCAGCTACTAAAAATGATATTAAGGAACAAACTATAATTAATGGTTCTTTTCATCAACTAATTGCGAAAAGTACTGAAAATTTGTATGTAATTAATATTTTCCATTCCTTACAGTCGAGTATTAATTTAATGAGATCTACTTCACTATCGGTAGATGGAAGACTTACTACTAATATACATGAGCATGTGGAAATAGTAGAAGCGAGAAAAAAAGGAGATGCTTTTTTAGCTGAAAACGTAACTCGAAAGCAACATTATAATAGTTTAGATCATGTATTGACGTCCATAAAAGTTATAAAGCTAAAAAAGTAAATTTGATATTTATTGATAGACTTCAGAATATAATTAAAGACACCTTAATAATAGAGGTGTCTTTATATTTTTAATAAATTTTATTCAAAAGAATAATGTTCTAATACATTATTTAAAGAACCTTCTGCAAAGCGCTGTAATACTTCCCAGGTTATATAGCCGATATGTAACCGTCAAGTAGGATAGATCAATTTTCATAAATAAGATAGATCAACTTTCACCAATTAAGATAGACCACTTGTTTCGGGAAACAATGTTTTTCGATATTTCATGCGAATGCTGTCCATTTCTTCGCCAAACGTAATGATTTCACTGCGGTGAAGGAGGCGATCTAAGATCGCCGTGGTCAGGGTAGGGTCACCTAAGAACTTTCCCCATTCATTCGGTCCTTTATTTGACGTTAAGATGAAGGCAGCCTTTCCATAGAGGTCATAAATAAATTGGAAGAAAAGATGCGCTTCATGCATTTCGTACGTCATATACATGACATCATCGATGATGATGAGATCCGATCCAATGATCCGTTTATACCGGGTGTTGGATTTTTTGATGTGCTCTCGTGTTTTTAAGATATACATCAGATTGGCCATCGAAATAAAAGAGACTTGAAACCCTCGTTCGACGGCATGCACGCCTAATGCGACGGACAGGTGTGTTTTGCCTGCACCTGTCGGTCCCATCAAAATGAGCGTGAAATCATCTTCCACCCAATGAAGATCTTTCAAGACATTGAATTGCTTTTCTCCTAATGCATTTTGTTCTTTTAAATCATACGCAGCTAGTGTTTTTATTTCTGGAAACTCTGCCCACTTCATGAGTCGTTCGATGGTTTTTTGTTCCCGACACTGGAGCTCGTACGTCAAAAGTTCATGGGTGAACTCATGATACGTCCACCCTTTAGCTTCTGCTTTACGGAGAAGAGTCGGCAGCTCTTTGGCTGTTTCAGCCAACCGTAGGGTTCGGCATTGCTGTTGTAACAACTCAAAAGGATGGCTCATGACCCTCGCCCTCCCTTCAATACGTTCAAGTATGTATCGCTTGATCGTTCAGGCGCTTTCCATTCCATGTATTTTGGGTTGAGTGAAACGTCAGGAGAAGAAGAGAGCTGGACCTGCCGGTCCAGGGAATAAGCCATATCGCGAAAATCGTTGCCACTGATTAATTGGAGCTTTTGAATATCTTTTAGAGCTGCTTCTATGCTGTTTGGATGGGCTCGAATGGTTTGTTGAATCACCTTCAATTGATCGATCAAATGCCGTGGGTATTTTTCTGTTAATGCTTCGATAAACCACTGAATACCTGCTTTGTTAGAAAAAGCGTCCGACAGTTCATGAATTAAAAGACTGCGCTTGGATTCGCTTTTCACTCGATGCCGCGGGTCTGAAATAACGATCCCTTTTTTCTCGGAAAGAGGGTGTGTTGCTAACACAGGGCCCGTTGGTTTTAAGCGAATCAAAAGGGTACGCCCCTCTATGATCTGGAGGTATGCTTTATTTGATGCCTGTTCTCGATACGTGCCTGAGGGCACGCTATATCGATTCTGCAGGTAACGAATGACATTGTCCTTATGAATCGTTCTTGGTATACTGGAGGAAAGATGATGTTCAAATAGGTAAGTAGTAGAGACTTTTTGTAAGTGTTGCTTTTCCAGGGCGTGCACTTCGAAAGGTCTCTTTTTATGTTGTGATGCACTTTCCTATTGCCGGTCCGCTTTAACCAGGCCAAGCAGGCTTCATTCCACGTCGCTAATTGATCGAACACTCGGTTTTTGCTGAAGTTGTATTTCACAAACTTCACGACCTGTTCGATTTTCCCTTTTGATTCTGGATCACTTTTCCGGCAAAGGTACACTTTAAAGCCTCGTGCTGTTTGGTATTTGGTAAATTCGGCTGTTAAAATGAGATCTCCGGCGTTCTCACTGACGGCGAGCAGCGCATCTTGATCATAAACCATCTCCGCCGGCATTCCTTCGTAATAGGCAAACGCATTTTCATGACATCTTACGACGTCAGCCGTGCGGAAGGGACGATCCAGCCACTCGACATACTTATAGCGAGAATGGGACAGGACAAAAGCAATGAAGTAAAGGCGTTTGTGTCCTCCCGTTTTCTTTTTCACGACGGTTTGTCCAAAATCGACTTGCCCCTGCTGCCCCGGAAAACTTTCAGGAGTGGCCGAATAGTTTCGGTGCTGTATTTTTTTGGGAATATGGTACATCTCGCGCAGCTCATTCACATAATTACGGACTGTATTTTCCGTAGCACCTCGAAAACTCATCCGTTCTTCCAACCAGTCATGGACCTGGGCCCCAGTCAAATCCGGGTGCTCCTGCAGCCAGTGGAGAATCGGATCCCGGAAGGGATCCAGCTTCTTTGACCGGTGGCGCAGGGAAATGAGAAAATCCTCAAATTCCTCCGGGGCCATCCCCATATAATCTTTTACCGTATTCCTCGACATATTTAGTTTTTTTGCAATCGAGTTAATGGAAAACCCTTCGGCATGTAACTGCCGGATCTCTGCATATTTCATAAATCGCTTCACTCCAATTTCCTCACTTTCAATAAACTAGCCTCAGCCTATTAAAAGTGTCATATTTGTAGGGAAATTGGTCAATCTTATTTGTGGAAACCTGCTCTGTCTTAATTGTGATAAATTGCTCTCTCTAGTTTATCGTTTACATATGGGGGGTTAATAAAACATTAGGAGCATTTTTGAAAATGTTTTCCACTAAAGGTTCTTCAGGAAATGTATCAATACCTGCCCCTAGCAAATGGCCATTTTCTAACAAACGTGAGAGCTCTTCATTATCTAATAGCCCGCCTCTTGAGGTATTTATCAAAACACTTCCTTTTTTCATAAGTTGTAGTTTCTGAGCATCTATTACTCCTTTTAACTCGGGTACAAGCCTTACATGAATGGAAACTACATCTGAGGTTTTCATTAATTCTTCCAAAGGAAGAACTTTAATCTCTTCATCCCCTTTTTCTCCTGTTGGCCTCCACGTTACAACTTCCATATTAAAACAAGAAGCTACTTTGGCGACTTTTTTAGAAACTTCACCATATCCAATAAGTCCTAATCG
The DNA here is from genome assembly GCF_023845525.1 of Sinobaca sp. H24. Classification (NCBI taxonomy): domain Bacteria; kingdom Bacillati; phylum Bacillota; class Bacilli; order Caryophanales; family Sporolactobacillaceae; genus Sinobaca; species Sinobaca sp. H24. The sequence continues at coordinate 8,542 of NZ_JALBWT010000006.1, read as the reverse complement.
TTTTCCTTGAAGTTCAAAACCAGGAGTCTGAATCCAACGATTCTCCATAAGGTTCTTTTGATGAATTGGTAGCATTCGCATGGACCCAATAATAAGAGCAAAAGTTAATTCAACTACAGAAGGACCAGAAGTTCCGCCAGTCAGAGTAATAAATATATTCTGTTTTTCTGCTTGCACTTTATCAATATGGGCAGTACCAGATCCAGTTTGAGATATCATTTTCAAGTTGGGAAGTTCTAATAAAATTTCTTTAGTCAATTTAACACGCTCTCTAACTAGAATAACGATATCGGCCTCTTTCAAAGCTTCCGTTACTTTGGTGCCAGACATAGGTTTTGAATAAATTTGAATTCTGCAATTAAGATCTTTTAAAGATTGAAGCTTGGGTGAATTTATAAAAACGCTTTCATAATCTCCTAAAACTATTATATTGGTCATATAAAAACTCCTTTTATTAAATAGTTTCAACATTATTTTAAATTTGAATGGTTTTTTAAGCCGTTGGAAGACGTTCCATAACAGCTTCAGCCATCTGTTTAGTAGAATAGTTGCCGCCTAAGTCTGGTGTGACTAATTTTGCTTTAATAGTACTGTGCACAGCATCTTCTATATATTTGGAAGCGTGGAGTAAGGAAGATGTATTTGTTTTCGTACCAAGCCAATGAAACAACATCATACCAGACATGATTAATGCGTAGGGGTTAGCAATTCCTTTACCTGCTATGTCCGGAGCAGAACCGTGTGTTGCTTGCGCCATAACGTATTTTGGACCGACAGAAAGGCCCGGAGCCATTCCTAAACCACCAACCAAACCAGAGGCTAAATCTGATAAAATATCCCCAAACATATTTGTGGTTACTAAAACATCGAAATGTTCAGGATACATTACTAACTCGGCTGCTATAGAATCTACATGTGCCTCTCTGTACTCTACATTAGGAAATTTTTCAGCGACACTTCGACAAGATTCTGTGAACAAACCACACCCTAATTTAAAAACAGATTTTTTATGAACTACTGTTACTTTTTTGTTGCGCTGTTCGGCTAATTTAAAAGCTGTTTCAGCAACCTTTACTGAATTGGTTCTTGTAATAACACGAACTGACATAGCCATATCAGGGTTTGGCATGAATTCTCCAGAGCCGGTATGCATGTTGCGATCTGGTTGAAATCCTTCATTATTCTCTCGACTATAACCAAATTAACATTGTTGTGTAAGGAAGGAATTCCATGATAAGAACGGCTCGGTCGAATGTTGCTTGTAAGATCATATTTTTTTCTAATAATTGGGTGAGGGTTTTATGGCGTCAGGGTCATTTTTAGGATAAGCAGCATGACCAATTGGACCTAAAATCCAACCATCCATTTCATCTAACGTTTTTAATGTTTCATCAGTCAGTGTTTCACCATAATCAATTAGAGAAGTGTAGCCTATGGGGAGATCATTCCAAGAAATGTGCACATCATTAAAATTCATGATAGCTTTTTTCATTATATCTACTGTAGCCGGAACAATTTCGTGCCCAATATCATCACCATTCATAATTGCAAGATTAAGTCTCAAAATATCACTACCCTTCGTTATGGTATACCATAATGAAGGGAATAGAAAGAGGCTATTTTAATAATAGACAACAATTAATTTAATAAATAATTTCACGTACTAAATTTATTTATTAATAAAATTACAATTAAATAATCAAAAAATGGTAAACTATACCCATTACATAATAGATGAAAGAGGGATAATTGTGACCAAAACAGCATTGCAGTTATATACACTTCGAAACGAATTAAAAGAGGATTTTGAAGGCACCATGCATCAGGTTTCCAGAATGGGATATGAGGGAATTGAACTGGCAGGGGACACCGGTGGAATGTCAGCTGAAGTGCTCCATGTGTTTTTAAAACAAATAAAGCTTGAAACAGCTTCTCTTCATATACCGCTGGAGGAGCTGGAGAATAATCTTGCCTATCACATTGAGTTTGCTCATGCACTTGGCTGCCGGCACATCGTCTGCCCGTATCTGGAGGCAGAGAGGCGCCGGAGCATCCAGCAATACAAGGATTTAGCAGCTGTTTTCAATCGCATTGGCGAAGCGTGCCGGAAAGAAAATATTACGTTTTCCTACCATAACCATGATTTTGAACTGCTGATGCTGGATGGAGAGCTTCCGCTTGCGGTTATACTGGAGCATACCGACCCATCACTTGTCAGTATTGAGCTCGATACATACTGGGTGCAGAAAGCCGGTGAAGATCCACTTGAATGGATGGAACGCTGTAAGGAGAGACTGCCGCTCGTCCATCTAAAAGACATGACCAGAGACGACGAGGCATTTTTTGCAGAGCTCGGAACAGGACGTATGGATATAGAAGCCATTGTAAAAAAGCGGAGCAAAGCGATGCAGACTGGCAGATCGTAGAACAGGATGAATCCCGGCAGCAGCCTATCGAGAGCGTAAAAGAAAGCATGCAGTATTTACAGCGTTTATCCGTTTAAAATAACGAGGAGGGTACATAATGCCTGCGCAGCAGAACATTGCAGATATGATTGGAAAAGGAATCACCGTAGATGCTTTTGAATCACAAATGAAACCAGACTATCAGGAAAAAATGAAAGAGTGGCAGAATGGATTTGTCTGGACAGATCATTCGCAGGAAGTGCTGAGCTTTCTGCGGACCAGGTCAGACCTGCACTGCTCGATTATTGCTTCGGACTGGTGCGAGGACGTGCACCGGAACTTTCCTGTTATTACAAAAGTAATGGAGCAGGCAGCTATCCCAACAGAAGTATTTATTCAGGAAGATCATCCTGCTTTTATAGATGCTTTTCGGACGCTTGGAGGAGCATCAGTTCCTAAGGTAATTGTGTCCAACACTTCCGGAGACGTTCATTTCACGTGGGGGCCAAGACCTGCGTTTATCCAGGAACCGATGGCTGCCTTTAAAGCAAAACAGCTAACAGAATCCGATGCTGACTTCGCTGTTGAACGAACAAGAGCCTATGAAGGAATACAGGCACGATATGGCGAAGACTTTGATTATCAAAAATTGGTCGTTTATGAAATAACAAATCTTCTGTCCCAAACGTAAACAGTATGTCAAAACTGTTTGCTTTACATCGAACACTTGTTCTTATATAATGTGATTATATAAGAAAGAGGTGGGGATGATGGAGGGTATTATCGAAAGAGCGATTGAAGAACAGGTTCCAATTCAGCTCGTTTATGAGAGCAAAAGCGGTATTACGCAACGGACGATAACAATATATAAAAACGAACCAGAACGAATCGTTGCCTACTGCCATACCAAGAAAGCCGTCCGCTCCTTTCGAAAGCGATGCATACTTGCCATACAGCCTATAAAAAAGAGATACCCCGCTGTTATATAAACAGATAAGGTATCTCTTTTTATTTAGGTAGTTACAAACCGTCCGCCATTGACATGAATAACCTGGCCGGTCATATAGCTCGAGTCCTGGGAACCAAGCATCACGAATGCCGGTGCCAGTTCAGCCGGCTGTCCCGGCCGTCCCATCGGCGTGTTCGTACCAAAACCTTCAACTTTATCCTCGCCGAATGTTGAAGGAATAAGCGGCGTCCAGATTGGGCCGGGAGCGACACCGTTCACACGGATTCCTTTCGAAGCAAGCGAGGTAGACAGGGAACGAATCAGAGTCGTTACCGCGCCGTTTGTAGCAGAGTAATCGATTAAACCGGCTGAACCGTCATACGCCGTGACAGACGTCGTATTAATAATAGCGGCCCCTTCTTTTAAATGAGGCATTGCCGCCTGAATGAAATAAAACATCGAAAAGACATTGGTTCGAAACGTTTTTTCGAGCTGATCTTTAGTAATGTCTTCAATTTTTTCCTGAGGGTGCTGTTCGGCCGCGTTATTTATTAGTACATCAAGACGGCCGAATTCTTTTATTGTATCTTCCACTGCTTTTTTAGCAAATTCATCATCTCCGCCATCACCTGGCAGCAGCAGACAGCGACGGCCGTAGTTTTCTATTTCCTTTTTGGTTTCTTCGGCGTCTTCATGCTCATCAAGATACACGATCGCAAGATCTGCTCCTTCTTTAGCGTATGCAATAGCGGCGGCTTTCCCGATGCCGCTGTCTCCACCTGTAATAAGTGCTATTTTGTCTTTCAGCTTATCGGCACCTTTATATTCCGGATTATCATGAACCGGTTTCGGATTCATTTCTTCTACTTCACCGGGTTGTTTATGCTGCTGTTGAGCGGGCTGGCCGTCCTGTTGTTTATCTTTAAATTCCATCTATTTCTGCCTCCTTGTTGTGGTTGAATATAATAAGCAGTACCCCTGCTGATGCAGACTCAAACAGATGACAGAAAAAACCGGGTCCTTTTTAAAGGAACCCGGCTCTTTTAAGATACCCGTCGTTCTTCGTTTTTCCATTGATCTGTCTTCGTCTGGCTACCGCTGCTGCCAAGCGCAGAGAGCGAAAAAGACAGCTACCACGAGATAGCCTGCCGTGAAATCCGGCGCTGCATTCAAGGCAAGTGCAGGTGCGTGCATAAACCCAACAAATGAAAACAGTGCTGCTGTTAACGTAAATAGGACTGCGCGTCTCCATTCCCGGTCAATAATGGAAACAGTTACCGCTCCAAGCAGTATTGCTGTAAAGAGAGCTCCCTGACAAGAGGAACGATCCCTTCTGAAATATCAGCCACCACTTCTCCGGCCGGATTATTAAAACGAGTCATCGTGTAGTTCGCGAGATATGGAAGCATAGCGAGCGCAACCGCCGGAAAATACCGGCTGGTCGTAGTCGAAAAGGCGGTCGCTACCATGGACATACCGACAAAAACAAGTACCGGCGCTATAGCTGCAAGCGGGATCAGGGCAGACAGTGCTGCAATCATCCCGGTCAAGCGGCAGCCAGTATAACAAATGCATTTAAGATACTGTAGCCTCCCGGCTCCCATTTCTTTCGAACCTATCGTTGCTATGTACACAGTCGTAGGAAACAGCCCGCCAAACAGGGCACCGAGCATCGTACCAGTACCATCAACTGCCTGGCATTCCCTGACATCATACGAATCTCCAACCGCAGACATCGCTTCTACATTATTCATTGTTTCAATGGCGTTATAGATTGTAATAGGCAGCAGCACCCCAAGCAGTCCTATCGCTGCTCCAAACAATAAGGTCATGCCGTCAAATGCGGCCAGGCTGGGCAGAATAGGATAAAAGCCTACATTAGATAACCCTTCAGCTACTTCTCCCGGGCTCTGATATCCAAGCGTAAATGCCAGAATAGTACCAACGATCACGGCTAGTAAAGACGCCGGCATCCGGAAAGGGAAAACGACTTTTCCGACAAACCCGACAAGAATTATGGCCAGTGCAACCAGCCCGACGACAGGGATCGCAAACGTATGAAACAGCATTTCACCGGCAATAAAGGAAAACGCCACACGGCCAGGGCGCCGAGAAGCGCAGGCCGGGGCAGGTGATCACGGATCCAGTTGCCGGTCAAACTCACAAGGGCTTCGATCAATCCGCTGATAAAGCAGCTGCCACGGCAATTTTCCAGGCCAGATCCGGATCATTCGTAATAGCTAGAGCCGGAGCAAGTACTCCGAATAAAAAGACAAACATAACAGGCGTACTGACACCGTAAGAAAGAGCCGTCACATCACTCCTGTTTTCTTTTTTAGCAAGCCGGGAAGCCATGTAGGCATAATATAAATTTCCTGCCATTACGGCCACTGCCGTACCGGGAATTACTTTTCCAAAACGATCGAAGCAGGAAAACCCATACCAAGCATTGTTACGGTAATTACCACAAAGTTGGCTAGATTATTTTGGAACAAAGCAAAAAAGGCATCAAGATCCTGCCGCTTAAACCACGGATAGTGAACCGTCTGGTCGTTCATGTACTGTTTCACCTTCTCTTTTCTTATTTAACGGGGGCATGCGATTCGACAAAAGTGACGCGTCCATCATCAAGTGATTTGATCCGTGCCAGAGATTCGACCCGGTAGCCGCTGTTTACAAGCTGTTCCCGTCCCGGCTGAAAGGATTTTTCAATAACAATGCCGACACCGGAAACAACTGCTTCTGCTTTCTCAACAATATCGATCAACCTTTGGCCGCCTGGCCGTTAGCAAGAAAATCGTCCAGAATCAGTACTTTATCACCTGGATCCAGAAAATCTTTCGATACGGCAATTTCGGATTCCTGCTGCTTGGTAAACGAGTAAACTTTACTGGCATACACATGCTCATCCATTGTCAGCGACTTCCGCTTTCTCGCAAATACGAGCGGCACTTCTAGTTTCGTGGCCGCCATAAAGCTTGGTGCAATACCGGAAGACTCTATCGTTAATACTTTCGTAATCCCTTCCTCTTGAAAAATACGGGCAAATTCTTCTCCTACCTCTGCCATTAAGACGGTATCAATCTGATGATTTAAAAACGTATCCACTTTAAGGACATTTTTGGATAACACACTGCCGCGGTCCATAATCGCTTGTTTTAATCGTTCCATTCGTCTGCTCCTTTTTTAAGTTATCTGCTCCTATACAAATAAAAAAGCCTGCCTCCCGACGGATCGAGTGACAGGCGGACGTATACATAGAAATACCGTCGCTGCACTCGTAGTCAGGCCGTTCACGGCAGCCTGGTAGAAACGCGCGGACCATATTTCCGCAATTTATACGAGAGAAAAACATTATATTGTTTTATAGATAAGAGTCTATTATAGACGAACATACCTGTCTTGAGAAGCCCGATTTTTCATGTTGGTATGGTTTCTTCGTTTAAGGAGCTGCAGGCTGGGGAATGCGGTATTCATCTGCACTATATACGAAAAAGGGGGTTATTTTTGAATTACGAAGATTTTAAAACATTAATTGTGCATAATGGCAACAGCGAGGACTGGTTATATGATGAGTTTCATCAGGTGTATACGCTGAAAGAAAACCTGAGCGTATCCATTCACTTCTGTAAAGAACGGGGTACCGAAGAGGTAAGCAAAGACTGGTTCACAAAAACGGGAAGCAGCAAAGGTCGTGAATTGTTTTTTGACATCCATCTGGGAGCGTCATTAATTGAACAGCTTCGTTTTTATGAGCTTGATAATGGAAATGTGCTGATGCCTGAAGCAGATACGCTCGATACTGTATCAGAGTATCACTACAGTATCGCCCGAGCGGTCAATAAGCCGAATGCAAAACCAAATGACGATGTTATTGACGAGTATTTTGACCGGCTTGGCTGGAGAATTTATAAAACGTCCAACGAATAAACGAATAATCGAATGATCCGGCCGGGCGCCGGATCATTTTTTGTTATACTGAAAAGAAAAAAGGGGGCAGGCAGCGATGCCGGAGGAATTATTTCAATTGCAGAAGGTCACTGTACAAACCGGCGGGCAGACAAGACTTGAAAATGTTTCTTTTTCTTTAGAACAAGGGGTACATACCGGACTGCTCGGCTTAAACGGCTCTGGAAAAACAACGATTCTTCAGCTGTTGACAGGCTATATCTGGCCTACAGAAGGAACCGTGCACAGCTGGATGGGGAAACATGGCCAGGTACCGATGCAGCAGCTGCGCCGGGAAATCGGCTGGGTAAGCGATGCACTTGACGACCGTTACCGGACGAGAAGCAGCGATACGGCACTTGAAGTTGTTATCAGTGGTTATTTTGCCTCGGTTGGTTTGTACGAAGATCCCGACGAAAAGGTGACCGCCTATGCACTGAAATGTCTGGATCGGTTTCAAGTCGAAAGATACGCAGATAAACCATACAGCCAGTTTATCCCAAGGAGAAAAACGGCGTGTGATGCTGGCACGAGCATGGGTAATCAAACCTAGACTTTTGATCCTTGATGAGCCGTGCACCGGTCTTGACGTTAAAGGAAGAGAAGAGCTGCTCTCTTTACTGCAGCAGGCCCTGAGTGAACCGAATGCCCCGACGCTTTTATACGTCACCCATCACATTGAGAGCTCCCGCCGGCTGTTATCAATATGGCGCTTATAAAAGAAGGAAAGCTGCTCTGTCAAGGGTTCAAAGCAGATGTTCTGACGGATAAGCTGATCTCGGAGGCTTTTGATGTGCAGGCGTCCATCACATGGGAAGAAGAACGTCCCTGGCTTCGAGTCAAAAGCGGAAAACCGGTGAAGTAAATCCTTGAACAGGCAGGTGGGAGCAGGCGTTCCGTTATCTTTCCACCCTGGAAGTATGATACAATACGGAACAGCATAGATATGAAAGGAGCTTTTCTTTGAGTAAAAAATGGTTACTAACAGCCAGTATGGCTATTTCCCTTTCCGTTATTGCAGCATGCGGGGGAGAATCCGAAGAAGAAGCAGGATCAGATGAAGAACAGGAACAGCAGGAGAGCGCAGAATCTGAAGGTCAGGAAGCGGAACAGCCGCAGGAGCCGGAAGTAAACCTCGATGATGTTCCCGATGTTGTCGCTGAAGTGAACGGGGAAGAAATTACAAAAGACGAGTTTGAAACAGCGTATACGACGACCTTATCGATGTTTTCCATGCAGG